>NZ_JBSVWQ010000078.1:0-25878 GCF_054071215.1 Pseudomonas sp. SDO5522_S412
GTGTGCCAGTTACCGGATGGGGTGCCTGACACTCCGCCATCGCGGGCAAGCCCGGCTCCCACAGTGGTTTGGTGTTGCTGGCTGGATCTCCACTCGTCACATCATTCGGGAGGTCAGTACCGAGCGCACCCGTTGCGCCAAGTCATCCGGGCCATAGGGTTTGCTCAGCAGGTGAATGTCGTTGCCCAGCAGGTGGTTGCTGGAAAGAATGTCGCGGGTATGCCCGGAGGTAAACAGCACCGCTATCGCCGGCACTTGCCTGCGCGCCCACTCGGCCAGGTCGGTGCTTTTGACCCGGCCCGGCATCACCACGTCGGTGAAGATCAGGTCCGGTTGCAGGCCGGCCTGGAGCATCAGGATGGCCCGGTCGCCGTCTTCGGCGGTGAGCACGGTGTAGCCGGATTGTTCGAGCAATTCCACCGCGGCCGCGCGTACGCCTTCGTTGTCCTCAACCACCAGGATCGTCTCATGGCCGCCGGTGGGTTGTGTGAGCTCGACGGGCGCATCGTGGTTTTCCGGCTTTCCCAGGTTGCGCGGGAAATACATCTGCACCACGGTACCGCTGCCCTCCACGCTCTCGACCTCAACATGCCCGCCACTTTGGCGCACGAACCCGAACACCATGCTCAGGCCCAGGCCGGTACCGTGGCCATTCGGCTTGGTGGTGAAAAACGGTTCGAAGGCCCGTGCCAGGATCGTCGCTGACATGCCGGCGCCGCTGTCGGCGACGGCCAGGCGCACGTATTCACCGGGGTTGATGCTTTTACCGGCGCAATCCGGAGGGTTGAGAATAATATTTTCGCCGGTGATCCGAATCACCCCCTCGCCTTTCATGGCATCCCGGGCGTTGATCGCCAGGTTGAGCAGTGCGTTTTCCAGTTGGTTGCGGTCGACGTTAATGCACCACGGATCCTGGGGCAGCTGCACATCAATGTGGATGGTTTCTCCCAGCGCCCGCTGCAGCAACTCGCCCAGGCCTTCATAGATGCGCAGCGGGTTGTACACCGCCGGTGACAATGGCTGGCGACGGGCGAAGGCCAGCAGTTGCGAGGTCAGCTTGGCCCCACGTTCCACTGCCGCGATGGCGGCGCTGACCCGGCGCTGCACCTGGGGATTGTCCGGCTCATGCCGGGCCAGCAGGTGCAGGTTGCCGGCGACCACTTGCAGCAGGTTGTTGAAGTCGTGGGCCACGCCGCCGGTCAGGCCGCCGATGGCTTCCAGCTTCTGTGATTGACGCAACTGTTCTTCGGCGGAGGAACGGGCCTGCACTTCCGCGGCCACGCGCTGCTCCAGGTTGTGGGTGAGTTCCTGGCGCAGGCGCTCGGAGATCATATGTTCGGTGGTCTCCACCACAATCGCCAGGACCCCGGCCGGTCGTTGGTCGTCACCGGCCACGGGGCTGTAATACAGGTCCATCCAGACTTCTTCCGGGCGGCCGTCGCGCAACAGTTCCAGGGGCAGGTTGCGGTAGGACAAGGTGCCGCCAGCCAGGCAGGTGTCGACCACATTGCGGTTGAAGTCGGCGACTTCCGGCCAGCCCAGTTCCACCGGCGCACCCAGCAGATAAGGGTGGCGCCCGCCGGCAAACACCGAATAGCTGTCGTTGTAGATCATGTAACCGGCGTGCCCCCACAGCATCACCATGGGCATGGGCGATGCCAGCATCATCTGCACGGCGCTGGTCAGGCTGGAGGGCCAGGCACTCATCGGGCCGAGGTCGGTGGTGGACCAATCGAAAGCACGAATCCTCTGGGCCATTTCCCCAGCCCAACCCTCACAGCCGTAGGTATTGGATAAAAACTGCATCGGTCGGCTCTGCAAAAGATAAAAGGTGGGCGGCGATGAAAACTTTGAGCCCGGCAGTGGCGGTTGGTTTCATCGCATATTGCTTATGCCGGCAGGAAGGAGCAAGGGCCGACTCAGCGAAAGTCCCGGCTGCGCACACTGATGCCCGACAGCAACGGGGTCAGGTCGGTCAAGCGCCCGGCGATCAGGTGCCGAACCTCGCCCACCGCCTCCCAGCGGCCATCTACCTTGAGCAACCGCGAGCCCACCAGCGCCTGGCGTTGGCGCTCGGCCAAATCGCGCCAGACCACCACATTGATATTGCCGAACTCATCTTCCAGGGTGACGAAGGTAACGCCGCTGGCCGTGCCCGGGCGTTGTCGACCGGTGACCAGGCCGGCGACGCTGACGTTGCGGCCATGTTCAACCCGCAGCAATTCTCTGGAACTGCGGCAACGCCGCGCGCGCAGTTCATCGCGCAACAGCGCCAACGGGTGTGGGCCCAGGGTGGTGCCGACGCTGGCGTAGTCGGCATACAAATCTTCGCCGACTGTCGGTTGCGGCAGCTCCACCACCGCCTCTTCCGGGCTGGCGATACCGGCAAACAGGCCCAGTTGTTTCTGCACCCCGGCCACCTCCCAACGCGCCCGGTGCCGATGCCCGGCCAGGCCGCGCAAGGCACCGGCATCCGCAAGCAATTCCTGGGCGCGAGTGTCCAATTGGGCACGCTCGCCCAAGTCGGCAATATCAAAAAACGCCCGGGCCTGGCGCGCCGTTTCGATACGCCGGCCGTCCTCTTCGCGAAACCCGGAGATCATGCGCAAGCCCATGCGAATCGCCGGTTGCTGGCCTTCGATCGGCTCAAGGCTGCAATCCCAGTCACTGGCCTGCACATCCACCGGGCGGATCTGCAAATGATGGCGACGGGCGTCCTGCAGGATCTGGTCGGGGCTGTAGAAACCCATGGGCCAACTGTTGATCAGGGCGCAGGCAAACGCTGCCGGTTCATGGCATTTGAGCCAGCAACTGGCATAGGTCAGCAAGGCGAAACTGGCGGCGTGGGACTCGGGAAAACCGTAGCTGCCAAAGCCCTTGATCTGCTCGAAGATCTGCGCGGCGAAGGCTTCGCTGTAGCCGTTTTTCAGCATGCCGGTGCGCAGGCGTTGCTGATGGGGTTCGAGGCCGCCGTGGCGTTTCCAGGCGGCCATGGAACGGCGCAGTTGGTCGGCTTCGCCGGGTGTGTAATCGGCGGCGACCATGGCGATCTGCATGACCTGTTCCTGGAACAGCGGGATGCCCAGGGTGCGTTCCAGTACGGACTTGAGTTCCGGCGACGGGTAGGTGGTTTCTTCCTCCTTGTTCCGCCGCCGCAGGTACGGATGCACCATGCCACCCTGGATGGGCCCCGGCCGCACGATGGCGACCTCAATGACCAGGTCGTAGAATTTTTCCGGTCGCAGGCGGGGCAACATCGACATCTGCGCCCGCGACTCAATCTGGAACACGCCGATAGTGTCGGCCTTGCTGATCATCGCGTAGGTTGCCGCGTCTTCCTTGGGCACCGAAGCCAGGCTCAGGTCCCGGTTGCGATGGCGGCGCAGCAGGTCGAAGCAGCGGCGAATCGCACTGAGCATGCCCAGCGCGAGGATGTCCACCTTGAGCAGGCCCACGGCGTCGAGGTCGTCCTTGTCCCACTGGATGATGGTGCGCTCGGCCATGGCAGCATTTTCCACCGGCACCAGGGTGTCCAGCGGGTGTTCGGAAATCACGAAGCCGCCGGGGTGCTGGGACAGGTGCCGGGGGAAGCCGATCAGTTGCTGAGTGAGTGTGAGCACCCGGCGCAGCACCGGGCTGTCGGGGTCGAAACCACCTTCGCGCAGGCGTTCCAGGGGCGGTGCTTCGTCGCTCCAGCGCCCACAACAGTCGGCCAGGGCGTTGACCTGATCCGGCGGCAACCCGAGGGCCTTGGCCACGTCGCGCACCGCGCCGGCGCCGTGATAGCTGCTGACCACCGCCGTCAACGCGGCGCGGGTACGACCGTAGCGCTGGAAGACGTATTGCAGCACTTCTTCGCGGCGTTCGTGCTCGAAGTCCACGTCGATGTCCGGCGGCTCGTTGCGTTCGCGAGACAGGAAGCGCTCGAACAACATGCTCGTCAGGCTCGGGTCGATCTCGGTGATGCCCAGGGCAAAACACACCGCCGAGTTGGCCGCCGAGCCGCGGCCCTGGCACAGGATCGAACGGCTGCGGGCGAAGCGCACAATGTCGTGTACGGTGAGGAAGTAGCTTTCGTAGCCGAGGTCGCTGATCAGTTCCAGTTCGTTATTGATCTGCTGGAGGGTCTTGGCGTCGACCCCTTTCGGCCAACGCTGGGCGATGCCTTGCTCGGTCAAGGTGCGTAACCAGGATTTTGCATCCTGGCCTTCAGGTACCAACTCCCTGGGGTATTGATAGCGCAATTGGCCGAGGTCAAAGGTGCAACGCCGGGCAATGTTCAGGGACTCTTCCAGCAAGTGCGCCGGGTACAGCGCGGCCAATGCATCGAGGCTGCGCAAGTGCCGTTCACCATTGGGGTGCAGGCGCGCGCCGGCTTCGGCCACCGGGACGTGGTGACGGATTGCGGTCATGGTGTCTTGCAACGCACGGCGACCGCGCACATGCATATGCACATCGCCGCAGGCCACCGCCGGCAGGTGCAGGCTGGCGGCCAGGTTCAGGCGTTGCTCAAGGTGACGGGCATCGTTCTGGCCGCAATGCAGTTCCACCGCCAGCCACAGGCGATCGGTGAAGGTGCTGCACAGCCATTGGATATGGGCCTGGGTGTCGGTGTCTTCGACCATCCATAACGCGAGCAAGCCGTGTACCGCGGTGAAGTCTTCCTGCAGCAAGCGGTAGTGACCTTTTCCCGCACGGCGACGGGCAATGGTGATCAGCCGGCACAGGTGTTGATAGCCTTCCAGGTTCTCCACCAGCAGCACCAGCTTGGGGCCGTTTTCCAGGCGCATCTCGCTGCCGATAATCAGCGGCAACCCGACTTCCTTGGCCGCCTGCCAGGCACGGACGATGCCCGACAAGGTGCATTCATCGGTGATGGCCAGCGCCTCGTAACCCTGCTGCCTGGCCCGTTCAAACAGCTCGCGGGCACTGGAGGCGCCCCGCTGGAAACTGAAGTTGGACAGACAATGCAGCTCCGCGTACTTCATGCGAACCAGCCTTGCAGCCACAGCGTGCCGCTCTCGCCCACGGTGCGGTAGGCCCAGCCTTGCTGGCCGGCACGGGTGCGCACCAGGTAATAATCGCGGCGCACATCGGCGCCATCCCACCAGCCGGATTCGATGCGCTCCGGGCCCATCAGTATTTGTAGACCCTGCTCGGCCAGGGGCGTCGGTTCATGCAACAACCAGCCCGGGCGTTGCACGTTGTTTGAGGGTGAGCACGGGCGAAGATCAGCACCGGCTTGCCAGGCGCATTCTGGGCGGTGGTCGGCGTGAAAGCGCAGGCCTTGCACCGCTTCGTCCCCCAACCGCGCCCGCAGGCGTTCGCGCAGTTGTTCCCACGGCAGGGTTTGTTGCGGGCGCTCGTCGAACAGGTCCTGGCGCTGGGGCACAAACACCGGCAGGTCCTCGGCCACCAGGCGAAAGCCGCGCACCGGCGAGGTGACTTGCACTTGCTCCAGGCGCCCACGGGCCAGTTCGAACAGCATCGCCGCGTCACGCTCGGCGCTGAGCAGGCCGACCTTGATCACGCTGTCGGGCTCGGCCGCGTGCTCCAGGTGCAAGTCAAAACGCTGCACGCCACTGTCGCGGCCACACAGGAACGCCGACAGGTCGCCAGTCAAACGGCGCAAGGGAAACAGCAAGGCCTGGTGGGACAACACATCAAAATTCAGCTCGATGCGCACATCAAACCGGTCCGGCGGCTGGTAGAACGCCAGCGCCAGGGGCCGTTGGCCGCACAGTGCATCTAGGTGCTTGAGCAGCGCAGCGTCGAAGCGCCGGGCCAGGGTATGCCGAGGCAACGCCTGCACCTGGGCCAGGGTGCGCAAGCCCATGCGCGACAATGCGCTGGCGGCTTGCGGGTCGAGGCCGGCGCGGTCGATGGGGATCGGTGCCAGGGCGTGTTGCAGGTATTGCTCATCGGCCACGGCCAGGCCGTCGTAGGCATTCGCCAATATCCGCGCCGCCGCCGGGTTCGGCGCGGCGACGATGCGATGACGAAACCCCAGTTCGGTCAGCTCCTTGCGCAAGCGTGCTTCGAGCAACGGCCAGGGCCCGAACAGGCCCAGGCTCGACTCGATCTCGAACAGCAACGCCCGTGGGTAGAACACGCTGACCTGGGAGCTGAAACGGTAGGCCCAGGCGGCGAGAAACTGCTGCCAGTATTCGATCTGCGCCGGGTCGTATTCGGCGCAGGCGAACGCCTTGGTCAAGGCATGGGCCGCCGTCAGGGATTGGCCGGGGCGCAGGCCGAGTTTGCGCGCGGCGTCATTGACGGTTTGCAGCACCCGCCGCTGCGGCGTGCCGGCCAGCAGGGCCAACGGCTGGTCCGGTTCGGGGCGCGAACGCAGCACCCCGTCCAGCGCCAATTGCGGGAACACAATACACACCCAGCGCATGCCAACCTCAGTGCCCAAGCGCAATGGGCGCGGGATGGGCCAGGCCACCCCGGCACTTGAGCACCCGCACTTGCGCAGGGCTCGCCTCAACCGCCAGGCGCAACGCGGCCGGTGACGGGTTGATGGCCTCGTTCAAGGAGCGCCAGGCAAAGGCCAGGGTCTGGCCGGTTTCCGCCGCCACCTGCAAGCGGCGCAAGGCGCGGTCATCGGCCTTGCGCGGCCAGCACAGCACCGCGCCACAGCTGCCGGAACGCAGGCATTGCTCCACTGCCCACAAGGCATCGCGTTCATCGGCCTGGATCACTGACAGCTGGCGCACATCCACCCCGGCGTTTTGCCAGGCGTGGGGGTACGGCGTGTAGGGCGGCGCCACCAGCACGATGCGCTCACCGGCCGCCGCCAACCGTGCCAGGGTCGGCCACACCAGCTGCAACTCGCCCACGCCCTCCTTCGCCATCAGGATTTCGCTCAACGCCGCTTCCGGCCAGCCACCGCTGGGCAGCACCGCATCCAGGGCCGCAAGCCCGGTGGGATGGACGCTGGCCGGCGGCGCGGCGGGCCGGCCTTTCCAGACCCGGCCGCCATTGAACAGCGAGTCCAGTGCAACGACGGCGCCCATCAGCCTTGCCTCACCAGGCCGCAGAACACCCCTTCGATGGCCAGGTCCTGATCGGGCCGCACCACGATGGGTTGATAGGCGGGGTTGCGCGGCAGCAGGCGCACGCGCTCGCCCACGTGTTCGAAACGTTTGATGGTGACTTCACCGTCCAGGCGTGCCACCACGATCTGCCCGTTCAAGGCCTCGGCACTGCGGCGTACGCCTACCAGGTCGCCATCGAGGATGCCATCTTCGATCATCGAATCGCCCTGCACCCGCAGCAGGTAATCCGGGGTTTTCGCGAACATGCCCGGGTCGAGCAATAGACGGTTGTGCACTTCGGCATCGGCGCCAATGGGCAAACCGGCGGCCACCCGGCCGAGCACCGGAATATCCAGCAGCTCCGGCCGCGCCGGTTGATTGAGCAGGCGGATGCCGCGCGCCTGGTTGGGGTTGACCTCGATAAAGCCGCCCTCGGTCAGCGCCAGCACATGCTTGCGCGCCACGCTGCGGGAGGCAAAGCCGAACGCCTCGGCGATCTCGGCGAGGCTGGGGGACTGGCCTTGCTGCGCGATACGGTCGCGGATAAAGGTCAGGATGGCGGTACGGCGGGGCGTTAGATTCTTCATGGAGTACATTTGTACTCCTGTGGGAATTTTCTGGCAATATCCGTCAGTCGCTTCCCTGGCAACCGCCGGAAAAGTACCCGCCAAGTTGACGAACGGTCTTTCGAATGTTCAGATGCCGGCCTGTTTCAGGTGCCTCATGCCGCCGTGCATGGGGTGAAACGGGAAACCGGTGCCGCTCTTTTCGAGCCAGTCCGGTGCTGCCCCCGCAACGGTAGACGCGTGACTCCTTCGACACACCACTGTGGCCTGCGCGCCATGGGAAGGTGAAAGTGTCCATACGCGTGAGCCCGGAGACCGGCCTGGAATTCTGTTTGGCAAAATCCTGCGGTGGGCGGGCATGGGCCGGTATTGGCGTGTGCTCGGTGCCTACTCGTGCGTGCTTTTCGCGAAAGATACTTTTCCGAGAAGACTATGATTCGACCTTACAATACGTCCGTGCCCAGCCTGCTGCTCGGCTGCCTGTTCAGCCCCCTGCTGCTGGCCGACGACCCTCCCCTTGAGCTCAAGCAGCAGATCATTTCCGCACCGTCGGTGGAATCCACTACCGTGGCCGACATGGCCCAGTACGGCAGCAAGGTCGAGATCGTCACCCGCGAACAGATCGAACGCGCCGGCCCCGCCGCCGATGTGTCGCGCGTGATGCAGATGTTCATCCCCGGCCTGTACGTGGCCCCCAAGAACGGTCCGTTCGACTACGGCACCTATTCCCTGCTGGGCGGGCGCAACGATGACACGTTGATCCTGCTGGACGGCGTGCGCCTGAACAACCGCCTGTACGGCGGCCTGTACCTGGACACCCTGCCCGCCAACGCCATCGAGCGCATCGAAGTGCTCAAGGGTGGCCAGAGCCTGCTGTTCGGCACCCAGGCGGTGTCGGGAGTGATCAACATCGTCACCCGCAGCCCGCAAACCCGCGAGGCGTCCGGCGAGGTGAACCTGGGTGCCGACACCTTCGGCGGCACCACCGGCGACGCCCGGGTCGAGAAGATTTTCAATAACGGGTTTGGCGACCTCGGCTTGCTGGCCTACGTCAGCCGCAACGCCTCCGAGGGCTACCAGCCGTTTCGCAACCGCGACATGAAAAACGTCAGCGACAAGAAACGCTCCTACGAAGTCACCACCTTCGGCACCAAGGCGATCCAGTCGTTTGGCGATGACACGCGCCTTGAGCTGTTTTACCAGTACGCCGACGCCAACCTCGATTTCGCCCGCCCGGTGGACAACCACAAGACCACCAACGACCGCGTGCAACAGATCGCCACGGCCACCTTCGAGCAAACCCTCAACGAGCGCCTGAGCTACTTCGTCAAAGGCCATATCAACGATTGGGACACGCGCTATACCCGCATCAACAATATCGAAGGCGGCGGCACCCGGGTCATCAACCACAACGACTACTGGGGCTTCACCGACTGGGGCGTGCAGGCCGAAGGCAAGGCCGTGTTGCCCGGTGAGCATGTGCTGGTATTCGGTTCCGACAACCAGTGGTTCAAGGGCCAGGACGATGTATTGATCATCGACGACAACAAGGCCCAGGCCCACGCGCTGTACACCCAACTGCGCCCGACTATCGAGGCGTTGCCGAACTGGCACCCGAGCATCGGCGTACGCCACGAAGCCATGAGCGGCGGCGACAGCGCCACCGTCGGCATGCTCACTTCGCTCTACGACCTCAACGACAACTGGGCCCTGCGCGGCCAATACGGCACTGCCTACAAACTGCCGAATGCCGAGCAACTGTTCGTCAACGAAGACGATGAAAAAGGCAACCGCAACCTCAAGCCGGAGAAGAGCCGCAACGCCGAACTGGGCGTCGACTACAAGGGCAGCCTGCTGGCCCGGGACTTCAGCGCCAGCGTCACGCTGTTCAAACGCAAGATCACCGACCTGATCACCCTGGACGATATCCAGTGGGTCAACGGCCAGGGGCAGATCCAGATGCGTGGTTTCGAGGCCGACGCCAAGCTGCAGCTCAATGAACAATGGAGCGTGCAGGCCGACATGACCCGCAACCTCACCGAGTCCCGTGCGGGTGTCACCATCAACGATATCCCGGGCTTCTTCGCCCGCTCGCGGGTCGGCTATGAATCGGCGGACCGCCTGTGGGGCGCCGGCACCGCCGTGCGTTACATCGGCGATATCGTCAGCTCGAAAAAGGTCGAATACGGCAACTACACCGTGGTGGATGCCGACGCCTATCGCTACCTCGACAACGCCCACCAACACCGCGTGAGCCTGCTGGTAGAGAACCTGTTCGACCGCGACTACGTCACCAGCCGCGCCAGCAACGTCGACAACCTCGGGCGGCCGTTCACCTCCGAAGTACGCTACACGTATCGCTTCTGATGAGTACGCCCGTGGAAACTCATCCGGACTGGTCCCACGTGCCTGACCACGCCCGTCACGTGTTCCTGTGCACTGGCCCACGCTGTACGCAGCGTGGCGCGCTGCAACTGTGGAAAACCCTGCGCCGCCACCTGCTGCAACACGACTGCATCGAAAAGCCTGGCGGCGTGCTGCTGACACGCACCCACTGCCAGTTCCCGTGCAACCTGGGGCCAATCGTGACGGTGTACCCGGACACTTGCTGGTACGGCGTGCACAACAAAGACGATGTGCAACGGCTGGTGGAAGTGCATCTGGTGGGCGGCGAAGTCGTCGAGGATCTGCTGATCAAGGAGCGCCCATGAAAGCGTCGTGGTTGCTGTTGGGCGCCCTGCTCTGCGCGCCATCGGTATTGGCCGACAGCTTTCGCAACTGCAACCAGGATTGGACCGCCGCCCACTCACCGCCTTCGCGCATCGTGGCCCTCAACCAGCATGCCGCAGACCTGCTGTTGGCGCTGGATGTCGGCCCGGCCTTGGTGGGCGTGGCGTATCTGGATGACAACGGTGTGGCCCACCGACACGGCGAGTATTTCGGCGTGCCGGTGATTGCGCCCAAGTACCCGTCCAGCGAAGTGCTCTATGCGCAGAAACCGGATCTGGTGGTCGGTGGATTCGCCACTGCCTTTGGCACTGGTGTCACCTCCCGCACAGGGTTGGCAGGCAACGGGGTTGGGTCGTACTTGCTGGAGTCGGCGTGCGACGGGCACTCGCTGGATTACTTCGGGCATATTCGCAACGACCTGTTTACCCTCGGCGCCCTGGTGCACAAACAGCAACGGGCGCGGGCGTTGAGCGATGCCATGGACGCCGACCTGGCCAGTGCCCAGGCACTGGCGGGCGAAGGTAAACCGCTGTCGGTGTTCTACCTGGACAGTGAGGTCAACGGGCTGGACAGCGAAGGCCGGCGTGGGTTCGTCACCACGTTGGTGGCGGCTGCTGGTGCGCGCAATTTATTTGCCGGGATCAACCAATACCGCGTCACCGTGAGCAGCGAAACCCTGCTGATGAGTGACCCGGATGTGATCTTACTGGCGGATGCGCTGTGGTCACCGGCCAGCCGCAAACGTCAGTTGCTGACCACCGACCCGGTGCTGTCGCGTTTGCGGGCGGTGCGGGAGAACCGGATGATCGATATTCCGTTTACCCATTTGGTGCCCACTGCGAATAGCGGCCGAGTCGTGTTGGAGTTGGCGAGGCAATTCAAAAAACTGGCTGAATAATTCACGAGCGAAGCGCCTGACCAATTTCCTCAGTCCATGCCACCGACCAAAGTTGTGAAACGCTGTAGGTTTCCAATGCTGAGCGCATCGTACTTTTGATCTCCTCCAGCTCCTGGCCTGACAGATCAGGGTGATAGAGCTCGCACTTGGTGGCCGAGATATCACTCATCCCGGCTTCAGTGACTACCGGCTCGACCGCGCCACCATCCACCGGGGAAAGCCCGGCCCCAAGACGAAAAAAAGGGGCGATCAATGATCGCCCCAAATACAACGAGAGGTCCTTTTCTAAAACTACAAGCTGATCTGCTGGCGCTCCTCATCCGTCAACCGCGCCCGCGCCTGGTCACTCAACGGTCCGGCGCCGAGCACCTGCACCGGGCTGTTGGGGTTGTAGCCCGAGGTCTTCTGCCCGTCCTCCGGCTTGCGCTCCACTGGCTCGCTGCCAAAGCTCAACACTTCCACTGTGACAATCGACGCCCGGCCCTGTTTGGCCGCCGCCTGCTGGCTGCGCGCGGCATCTTCCGCCGCCTGGGACGCCGCCGCACCGGCTGCGCTCGCCGAGGTCATGGCCCCGGTGTTTACCGCCGCCGACACCGGCACCCCGGACGACTTGCCCTGGGTCTGGATGTTGGCGGCATTAACGACGCGCAACGCGGCAATGTTGATGTTGCCCGAGACCCGAATCCCCGCTTCACCCGCATCGATGGTACCCAGCGGGGCGATCAGGTCGATGTCTCCGGCCGGCACTTCCGGAATCGGGTTCAAGGTGGCAATCCCCGCCCCGGTGCTCGGCACCGCCGGCGACAGGGTCACGTTGCCCCAGTTGTCGTAGACACGCTTGGGCGGCGTGTACACCACGGTGGTCTTGGATCCGCGACCGGCGTTGATGTCGCCCTCGCCGGACCAGCCCATGATCGAGCCGCCGAAGGTGGTCATGATGCGGCTCTGGCCCAGCAGGATGCTGCCCATGGAATACAGCTGGATATCGCCGGCGCCCTGGGTGATCACACCGGCGGTGGACGGCGGTGCCGCGCCTTCGATGCCGAAGGTCTGCCCACCGCCCGGGGTGAGCATCTGGATCGAGCCACCGAAATTGGTGTGTACACCGGAGCCGCCGAACAACGTGATATCGCCCTTGTAGGTGATCGGGTTGCCGGCCACGTCCTTGTCCGGGAACAGCGCGGCAATCGCCGCACGCCCCCGTACATAGCTGCCCTGGCGCACACCGCCCACCGCGTTGTACTCACGGCCGGCGGCCTTGAGTTCGGCGAAGTACACATCACGGGCGAACACCCGTTGCTGTTCAGCGGGCAGTGCGGCGTAAACCGCGCGGGCCTGCTCGCGGGTGCCGACGAAACCGAAGCGCTCGGCGAGCCAGGTGACCAGTTCGTTCTCATAGGTCTTGGCGACCTTGCCGCCCTGGATCGACAGGGCTTCGCCTGGCTGGACGAGGTTGGCCGGGTCCAGGTAGGCCTCGACAAAGCGCCGGTAATCCGGGCCGTTGGGACCGACGCCAGCTTGCATGACGATGCCTGCGCCAGGGCGGTTGTCGCCCGCGACCACCGGGCCCAGGCTGGTGATGCTGACTTCGCCGCCCTTCGCCGGGTCACGCCCGGACATCAGGATATTGCCGCCCGCCGTCACTTCCAGCAGGCCAGGACCGCCAACCTGGAAGTTGCTGTACAGAATGTCGCGCCCGGCGGAGACGATGGAGATGTCAGTGGGGTTGTTGTGGATGAACAGGTTGCCGGTCGACTGCTCGCTGACCGCACCGGGGGCCGTATTAAAACGGCTGCCACTGCTGACAATGTCTCGCCCCGCCATCATCCAAACTGGCCCGTTACCCTCATACCAGGTCTGCCCTGAATGCAAAAACGAGGGGGAAGAATTGAACGTCAGGGTCCGGCCGCTGCTGACCCCCACCAGATCGCCGGTCAAGGCATAGAACCGCGCCGGTTCCGTTGGCGCGTAAGCGGCTGCCGACGCCGTGGCGGAGCCAAAGGCAAACAGAGGCCGCGGAAGGGAACCCGGCGAGCTACCGTTCTCCGACAGATTGTTGCCATCGACAACCACCTGACCATCAATGGTCCCGACGAACGCCGGCCGCCAAGGTGTGGCCATGATGCTGGGGTCGGCCCCGGAAGGCGTGACAAACATACCGCCCGCATAAATCGAGTCATGGGCCAGGAATTGCAACTGGCTGCTGGCACCGGGGGCGAGCACCAAGGCATTTATCGGACTCGTATCGGCTTGGTACCCCAGGACGGCGTTACCGTAATAAATACTGCCGCCAGCCGCCGTCGCTCGAACGATCGATGGGTAGACGGTTGCCAGGTCGGACGCTGCGGCGGAGACAGATGGCGTCAAGTTGCCCCCCGCTGAAAACAGGTCGATTGCCGTGTGACCGGTCCACAACGAGAACCAACTTTCGCCGGTCCCACTCGTCCCGCCACGGGTAAACGATGAGTTGTTCAGCAGGACGACACGGCCCGGGTCAATCACTTGCTGCAGCACCAGGTCACCCAATGTGGTCAGGTTGAATGTGGCATCCCCCGGCACCAGGGTGATACCCCCCACTGCCCGGCCACGGGTCGCCTGGAACGGATCGAATGCGCGGGTTTCGCCCGGGCTCTGCTCAGAGCTGTTGCTGCCGTAGGTCAGGTCGATCCGGCCCGTGGTCGCACTTTGCAGTTGGACATTGCCCCGGATATTCACCAACTGGCCGTTCTGATCGTTTACATCAACCACGCTGCCAGGGTTCAGGGCGCCACCGATACGCACCCGCAGATCGCCACCGCCCGTCAACTGCAGGCTGCCATCACCGGCAACCCGCCCGGTACTGCCGACCGCCAGCACCAGCCCCTGGCTGCGCGGGTTGGCAGAGGCCGACATTGGGTTGCCGTCCATGCGCCGAAGCACACCGGCATCCCCGCCTACCTGTACATCCACGTCACCGCCGCCGAGGGTGCCGAAACCGGTAAACCCGACGAACGCATCAGCCTTGGAGGCGTTGGCGGTATAGCTACCGAAATTGATCCACCAGGCCGTCGGCTGCGCCTGCCCGCCGGTGTTCACCGTGCCGCTGCCCTGGCGCCACAGCCAGTTGGCCACATCGGCGGAGTCGATGCCGTTATCCAGGGGGTTGGGCCGACTTGGGTTGAAGACGCCTCCCAGGATATTCCCCGTCAGGTTGCCCCCAACGTTCACGCTCAAATTCCCCCCTGCCTCCGGGTACCAGGCACGGTACAGGCTGTCAGATGAGCCGTTGACGAACTGTTCAAAATAACTGTTGGTATCGTTCAGCACCGTCTTCGCGCTGTTCAGCGCCTTGGGCTGGTTGTAGGGGTCACTGGCACCGGTTGCAGTGGACGATGTACCGGCGGTGTAGACCCCGTACAGGGAGTCCATGCTCAAGTCGCCGGCGCTGAGCAGTTCGAGGTCGCCCGTACCGGTGCGAATCACACTGAAACGGCTGCTGGAGGGGGTCGCCGCATACTCTTTGCCGCTTTGGGCCTGGCAGTAGGCGGGCGAGCTTGCACAGAACTCATCGATGGACGGGATACCGAACTGGTCCAGGATGCTTTGCTCGATCGGCGTTCCGACGGTGACGATAATCCCGTTGTCCGCCAGGTCCTTGGCGCCGAATTCGGTCCAGACATAGCCAACTTTCACGGCGCAGTACGCCGGATTGCCCCCACAGAAATCATCAATCGAACCCAGCCCGAAATCATCGAGGATCTTTTGGTCGATCGGGTCGCCTTCCTTGACCACCACCCCATTGGCCGCAAAGTCCTCCACCGCGAAGGCGGTCCAGGTCAACTTGCCCTTGGCGGGCATCTCCTTGGCAAACATGCCGTAGTGGCTGTCAGCCAAACGCAGGTCGCCGCTGCGCGGATGGGCTTGCAGGATGCGGCTGTCGGCCGCCTCGGTGTCAGCACCTGCAACCAACCGCAGCGACCAGGATTGCGAACCTTCTGCCAGCATCGGCGAGAGGGCCCACAGCTTGCCCTGGCGCCCCGCCACTTCCGGGCGCAACGCCACCGACTCAGCCCCGCCCGGCAACTTGACGTTGGTGCCGGAAGGAATCAACGCGCCGCGCGGCAGCGGTATGTCGCCATTGAGGGTCACGTAGTTTTGCGTCGGGTTAAGCGCCTCGTAGTTCGTCGGCAACGGCACCCCTTTGGGCCAGGTCAGCGCCCCGAGCCGGGTGTCCTGGGTCAGCAGGCTGCCGGCGTCCAGCTGTGAGCCGGCCGCCAGGGTGTGTGCCTGGCTCAATAACGTGCCTGCGGCAAACAGCACATTGCCCGCGCTGTCGAACACTGCTGCGGCCAGTACCGTACCGGCAGGCAGCGTCAGGTCCTGGTTCAGCGTCGCCCGGGTCGGCAAGCGCGTACCGGCGGCCACGCCCACGGCCTTGATCGGCAGGTCGTAGTTGAGCACGGTGCCCGCCGGGAAGGTCGTGCCGTCCGCCAGGGTGATGCCGTTACCCGGCACGATGATCGTGCCCCCGGTAAAGTCGATACCCGGCAACAACACCCAGCCCTTGTCATCGACGGTCTGTGGTGGCGGTGCAAAACCGTCGTTGATGCTGCCGTAAATATTCAGGTCGCCACCGGCGCGCAGGGTCAGGCTGCCCGACTCACCGGAGCCATACACCGAGGTTTTCTGGCTGTTGGGGTTGAGGCTGGCGTAGCGGTAGCCGGACAGGTCCAGATCGCCCTGCACCACCAGGTCACCGTCCGCGGTCTTGCTGACGATTTCCACGCCCGGGCGCAGGTGGAACGCATCGGCGTAGGTTGCATTGTTAAGCCCGGCGAGTTTGTTTTGCAGCAGGTTCTGGTTGAGCAATGCACCGTTGATAAAGGCCGTGCTCAGCACATGCTTGCCATCCAGGTAGGCCTGGTCGATCTGTTGGTAAGGCCGCCCGCTGGCCGTCGGGTCGGTGACGAGTGGCGCATCGTCGTAGCTGATCATGCCGTTGAGGGTGATCGAGCGCGCGCCCTGGATCGTCAGGCGGCCATGGGCATCGATGTTGATGTCGTTGCTGGTGCCATCGACGTTGATCAGCCGTGGTGCATTCAGTTCCAGGGTGCCGCGGTTGCGCCCGTCATTGCCCTGGACCGCCTCGGTGCCGTGACGCAGGTCGATGCGTGCGCCATCGGCCAGGGTCAGTTGACCGGTGCCGGAGCCGAGCACCACCATGGCCCGGTTGGGCGAGTCGATGATCTTGCCGTAGCTGTCCACCCGCAGCTTGCTGCCATGGGCGTCGAGTACCGCGCCGCCGTCCAGGGTCAGGCCGTGCTTGCCGGCCAGGTTGATGCTGCCGACGCGCTCGCCACTGGCGTCCACCAGGCCGGTGACCCGCAGGCTGCCATTGTCCACGGAGACGTTGACGGTGCCGGCCTTGAGGCCATTGCCGATGGTCAAGTCGCCCTGCTTGAGTTGGAAGCTGCGTGTGCCGAACACCTGGCCTTGATTCAGGCGCTGGTTGAGGTCGGCGAACTGCTGGTCCAGTGAACCGCTGCTGCCCAGGCGCTGGGCCTGGATTTCCACGGTACCGGCCTCATAAGGCATCGTGGTCCCGCCCGCATCGTAATAGCCACTGCTGCCGGCGAGGATCGTGCCTTGCAGGTCGACGATACCGCCCGCCGCGTCCACCGCAACCGCCCGCAGTTTGCCGGCCTGGTTGTTTTTGGCCGAGAGGTCGATGGTCGAGCCGGCAGCCTGCAGTATGTTGCCGCTGCGGCTGTCCAGCAGCACCGTGCCGCCCGCGCCGTACTGGGTCACATCGTTGAACACAGTGGCGCGACCGGCCACGTCGATCAACGCCGCATCCGTCAGCACCACATCACCCCGGGCGCCCAGGCTGATTTTACCGCTGGGCAGCACTACCGCCGTGGCCAGGCGAATGCTGTCGCCTTGCAGGGACAGTTCGGCGCCCTGGCCGTCGGCCTTGCCACGCGCCCCCACGGACGCTGCAATATCAATCGCCCCACCTGCGGTCATGCGGTTCACCGAACCGGCTTCGCCGGTCATCAGTGGGGTGAGGATATTCAGGTCGCCGCCCCTGTACTGGAAGCCCTTCACCGGGTCATAGGCGCCCTGGCTCTGATACACCGAGAGGCTGCCCTTGTGGTTGGCGGTAATGCGCTCGCTGGCATTGAGGTTCACGCTGGCAAAGCCCAAAGCCAGGCGATCGAAACTGCTCACGGTGTTGGTCTGGGCAAAGGCGCCGTAGCCGAACTCAATACGCTCGGCGTTGATATCCAGGCGCCCGCTGCCAGTGCCCGCCCCGCCGGCGATCACCGAGCCCGGTGGGGTGGTCGCGCCCTGCCAGATCAGGTTGGCGGTATGAATGTTGGCCACGTCGCCAGCGCCACCGGCACCGTAGATCGCCGGAGTGGAGAGCATCAGGTTGCTCAGCCGCGACTTACCCGTCAGTGGGTCATAGGTGTCCAGGGAGGTACTGCCGTAGAAGTTGAAACTGTCCCGCGCCGAGAGCTGCAGGGTTTCCAGGGCCGGCGCACCGAACTGTGAATCACCTTTGAGCAGGCGATCAAGAAGCGCCTGGGTGAGTGTCAGGCCGGCCGGCAACTGATTGGCCACAGCGGCAGCGGCCAGGGCTTGGGCGCTGCCGAGGTTAATGGTGCTGACCCCCAGGTTGAGGTGACGGGTGCCGTAGCGCACCTGGTCGCCCAACTGGAAGGTATTGTTGGTCAACGCCACGATGCTGCCTTCGGAGTACAGCCCGGTTTGCCCGCTGCACAGGCCCGTGTCACACACACCGATGCTGATCCCGCCGCTGGGCACCGTCGTATTGAATGCAATGACATTGAGCAAGCCGTTGGACGCCGCCAGCATATTGGTGACTTTGTAGATAAAACCGTCACGAGCGTCGTAGCTGGCTTTGCCACGGCCGATGGTGTTGATGGATGCGCCCTGCTCCAGGACGATCGCGTTGGTGTCACTCAACAAAAAGACTTCCGGCGCTGCGAGCGTCACACCTTCCCGAAGCGTGACGGTGCTGTTGGCCCGACTCGTACCGCCAGCCAGGACGATGTAATTCCCGGACTGGCCATACGTAACTGCCGTCATCCCCCCCACCATCAAACGCGAGGCTCCCAAGGCGTTGAGGCTCTCATCGTTGAAGGTAATGCCGGAAAAACCGCTGGTTGCGGAACTGCCCGCCGCGACGACTTCAATACCAAGCTTGCCTGGATCAATCACCGCCACCGCGCCGCCATAGCCACCCGCCGCGGCCTCAAAACGGCCTATGCCCTGGAACGAAAACGCATCAGCGCCGCCCCCTGGCCGCAAGGCCAGTTTCAGGGTCTTGGCGTCGACGGCGAGCATCGGGCGTGGCACACCCTGTTTCGCAGCGTCGGCCATGGCGAACTGGGCGTAGCTGGTTTCGTTGTATTGGGAATAGCGACGCAAGGTATCGGCCGAGGTCAAAATCAACTGGCTGGCAACGCTGTTGCCGATCCCGGTGTTGGCGATGGACAAGCGCCCGGCGGTGGACCAGGAGCCATTGCGCATCCGCTGGGTGGCGGCATCACTGCCGAGACCGGCCAGGCCGTTGATCTCGACGCGGAAAGCGCCGGGCATCAAGGCGTAGGTGGACGGCATCAGGGTATAAGTGCCCGCCGGCAGCCCCGGCACTCCGGCGCCGATGGTGACCTGCTGGCCCACCAACGGATCGCCTGCGCCCTTCTCCGGTGCCACCGGCGCCGAGCCAGGCTGCACCCCGGGCACGATGGCGTAAATCGGGTTGGTGCCCAGGCCCGGCAACACAAAACCGCCATTGGCACCAAACTGCACCAGTGGGCTGTAGCGCGCATCCGTAGAGCCTCCGCGCCCGGAAACGAAACCGGCCCCCAGCAATTCGCCGCCGCCCGACAGGTCCAGGGTAGCCTCAGGCTGCACCTGCACCGACTGGCCGCCGAGAATCACCCCGACGCTGAGTTCCGCGTCCTGGTTGACCAGCCCGCCCTGGCCGACAAACGTCACGGTCTTGCCGTTGTACTTATAGACCTGCCCGTCCAGGGTGCCGCCATACGGCAGCACCAGGCCCCTGCCGCTCACCGACGTCACGCTGCCCGGCAGCAATTGCACCTGGCTGCTGCCCATGCTGCCGATATCGATCAACCCCAGGGGCGCCCGCACCACACCGCCCTGCCGCACCGTCGCGGCGCCCAGTTGCAGGCGCCCGAATGCCGAGTAAGGCACCGCGGCATCCGTGTTGCCGGTACGGCCAATGGTCAGGGTGCGCAGCGGGTCGAACGTGATGTTGAGGCTGTTGAATTCGCTCAGGTAGCCGGCAATGACCCGCGCACCGACCTCCGTGGCCGGATACAACTGCGCCGCCCGCAAGGTCATATCGCCCTGGGTCAATAACTGGGTGCTGACCCTCAAGGCCACACCGTCCGGGTTCGCACCCGCCAGGAAGCGCAGATCGCCCTGGCTGGTCAGGTTGACCTGATCAAAGCCGCGACGCTCAAGGCCGACCAGGCTGTCGTCGGCCTGGCGCAGTTTGCCCTTGCTGCCAAACAACACGCTGCCGCGCACATCGATCAAGCTGCCGCTGGCATTGAACTGCGCCTCGGTGGCGCGCAGCGAGGGTAACGGCAACACCGACACCGGGTTCACGTAGAACTCCCGGGCCGGCGAATCCATGCCGGACAGCAGCAGAGACGGTGCCGACAGATTCACCCGGGCATTGGCTGCCGCGCCCTCACTGAGGTTGAAGGCACCGCTGTACAGGCGCAGGCTCTGGCCCATGTTCAAGGACACATCGCCGTCGAAACTCAACAGGCCGTTGCTCATCAATGCCAGGTTGTCGAAGCCGCCCGCACTGACCTGGTCGACGCCCAGGCGAGCGTGGCCGTATTCCAGGCTGTCGGCCGCGTCGGCGGCGGTGCCGGCGAGCGGGTGGGCCTGATGGGTCTGGCCGAGCACCAGTTCACGCACCTTCAGCACGCGATCCGTGACACTGTTCTTGGTGTAATACGGGCTGTCCAGCGCTACGTTCAGGCTGCCGCCCGCTGCGCCGGCACCGCCGGCCCGGGCCACCAGACTGCCGTCCAGGTACAAGCCATTGTTGGACGCCAGGCTGATGCTGCCGCCATTGCTGGCCACCCGGGTTGCGCCCTGCCCCGGCACATCCAACACCGCTTGCGTGCCCGACGCGTCCAGCCGGGCGCCCTCGCGTACCACCACAAACAGGTCGCTGGCAGTGACCGTGCCGGTGCTCAGGTTGATCTCGCCACCGATGCTGATCTTGCCGCCGTCACGGACCAACCCGTATTGGCTTCCACGATTGTCCACGGCGGTCGCGGCCCGGGCGGCGACATCGATCAGTGCGTTTTCACCCAGCCAGATGGAGCGGCCATGGCCAACCGCGTTGGCCGGCTCGAACGCGCGCGTGGTCAGGCCGTTCAGGTTGACGCTGCCACCCCAGGCATTGAGCGTGCCGTCGACCGTCAGTTGGCCGATGCTGCGCAGGTTGATCGACTGGCCCGGGTCGACGCTGATCACCGCGCCCTGGCCGACCACCAGCGCGGTTGTCGGCAGTTGCTCGGCAGGCGACTCCAGGTGGCCGGCGGAAAGGGTCAGGCTGGCGCCACGGCGTTGGCCGAGTACGCCCTTGCTCGCGTCTTCCTGGTAAAGCGGCGGGGTCCAGCGCTCCATCACGCTGGCCGCAGCGCCGCCGCCCGGCGTCGTGGCGGCCTGCTCCGAGAGCCGGTAGGCCGGCACGTTCACATCCACCTGAGTACCATCGGCGACCAGCAATCCTTCGTTGCCGGTAATGTCATAGGCCGAAAAACCCTTGTTGAAAAAATCCCCGGCCAACTGCAAGGTCTTGGCATCCGGCGCCTGCGGGCTCTGGCCGATCTGCACCTTGTTGGCCTGCAAGGTCAGGGTGCCGCCTGCGCTGACGCCATAGCCGCGAATCTCGGCGCCCAGGTCCAAAGCCCCCAGTGCGCCCACGGTCACGTCGCCGCCCTTGCCGCCCCGGACTTTGCCATCCAGGCCGATGGTCGCCCCGGACGACGTTTCCACCAGGCTGCCCGCCGCGAGGTTCACGTCGCCGGAGTTGCGCAACGACACCTTGCCACCGTTGATATACGCCACCCCGTCAGTGGCCGAGGGGTCGAGCGCCAGATTATTCCAGCGCCCGGAACTGTCCAGCTTGACTCCGGCGGCCACATCGAGCCGGCCGATGCCCGGCAGAATCACATCGCCAACGACATTGGAGCGATTGAGGTCGACCTGATTCAGCAGGTTGCCCGCGTTGATGCTGCCGCCGTGGGCCGTGAGGTTGGCATTGACTGAAACCACGGGGCCGAACAGGGTGATGTCGCCGCCGTCAGCCACCTTGAGTGCGCCATTGATGTCAATCTGCTGCTTTGCGCCGACCTTGATCGCGCCCAACCGGTAGCCATTGAGCTGGTCACTGTCGAGCACCAGTTTGCCCTGGCGTTCGGTCGGCAGCGCAGTGGCCAGGTCCAGGCCGTCGGCGATTTTTTGCGTGCTGCTCTCGATCAGCACCTGGTCGATGGTCGGGGTCAAGGCGTAGCGCAAGGTGCCGGTGGCCTTGTTGTACACCGGCGTGTACTGGCCAATGATCAGCTGCGCCCGCTGGGCCATGGCCTGCTGTGACTGCTGATAACCATCAAGGTTGATATTCGGTGCCTGGGTCTGGCGATCGCCCTGGAATACATCGCTGATCAACTGGCCTTCCAGCACCGCGTTGGTGGTGCCCACCACCAGCTTGCCGGCGTCGCGGCCCACGGTGTAGCCCGCCTCGTAGCGGCTTTGCTGGGCCACCAGCGGGTTGTAGTAGAAATCGCTGCGGCCCCAGCGGACGCTGGTGTCTTCAAAGCCCTTGTAGATCCCCGCGTAGAGAATGTCCCCGGGGGCTTTCGACAGCTCATAGAGCTGGCCGTCAGGCCCCTTGAGCCAGGTCTGGCGGATGTAGCCGGCCTGCACATCGACGGTGCCGCCCGACAGATTGACCTGGGCACCCTGCTGGGTCACCACGTCCTTGCCGGTGAACGTCACAGTGCCGCCCTGGGCCATCCACTCGCCGACCGAGTGGCCCTGGGTGCCCAGGTAACCGCCGACTTCCAGCAGCCCGCCGGCGGTGTACCAGCGGTCCGTCGCATAGCCGTTGGTGCCGGCCGGGACGAACACCAGGTCCCGCAGGTCGACCCATACATCGTTGTTGATCAATTGCCCGCCGTCACGGTTGGCGGGCACGTCGCGCTGTTCGTTGCCCTGCACGTTGATCTTGATGTTGTTGGCTTCCATCGCCACCTTGACGCCAATCGCGCCGGCCACGTCGATCATCGCGCCGTCACGCACCAGGCTGCGCTGGCCGGCACTGACCGCCACCTGGCCGCCGGTGGCCAGGGTGATCGAGCCTTTCTGGAAATCCACGGTGCCGCCGCTGACGATCTCGATCCGCGACTGGTCAGTGCGGTCGGCCACCGCGCTGAGGTTGTTGAACTGGCCGGTGATCAGGTTGGCAGGCAAGCCGTCGAGCTTGATCAGGCCGTTGTCCTTCTGGCTGTTGAGGGCGGTGCTGCCGCTGGCGTCCAGCAGGATCGCCGTGGTACTGCCCTCGCCCAGGGTCACGCTGGCGCTGGTGTCGCTGGCGGCGTTGAGCAAGTGAATCGTGCCGCGGGTATCCACCGAGGTGCTGGCCAGGGCCACGCCGTTCTGCTGCACCTGGTGCCCGGTGAGGGTGATGTCGCCGGTCGACGCCATGATCAGGCCGCTGTTGCTGACCTTGCCCGACGTGCTGCCGGCCTTGAGGCTGGTGGCCACTTCATTGCCACGGGTGGTGGAGCGGTCGTTGCCCGTGGTGCCGACGCCCTTGCGGATATAAAAACTGTCGCCGGCGGCCAGGGTGGCCTGGCCCTTGGCGGTGATGATGCTGCCGGCGTTCTCGACCTCCGAGCCGAGCAGCAAGGCGTAGCCACCGGCGTCGGTAGAGGTGGCCGGGTTGTGAGTCTGGATCAAGGCGCCGCGCTGCACCTCGACCTTGCCCGCCGCGTCGGTGAAAGTCGGCTGGGTGCCGTTGGCATCCACATAGATCCCGCGTTGGGTGAATTGGTCATCGGTGATGGTGGCAGCGGCCGCCACCAGGTTGCGCACATTGACCTGGCTGCTGCCGCTGAAGATCACCCCGTTGCGGTTCATGATCATCACTGTGCCAGGGGCGTTGATCTGGCCCTGGATTTCGCTGGGGCGCGCGTTGGGGTCGTTGACACGGTTGAGCACGGCCCAATTCGATTGCTGCTGGAAATCGACCGTGGTGTTGCGTCCGACGTTGAAGGTTTCCCAGTTGAGGATCGCCTTGTCGGCGGTCTGCTCGATGGTCACCGTGGTCTTGCCACCGGACTGGCTCTGGGTCGGGCCCTTGGCGTTGGTCCAGCCCTGGGTCAGGCTGTTGTCCACCTGCAAGCCGCCCTTGCCGAGGCCGTCGGGAATCGTCGAGACCTGGCCGAGCGCCGCTTGCCGGCCAGCGGCCTGGGCGGCCTGCTGGGCCGCAATCGCCGCGACACTGTTGTTGAGCGTGCTGATGGAACGTGACAACTGCTGGTTCGCCCGCGCCTGCTGATTCAACGACGGAATCCCCGGCACCTGCGCCCCGTTGAGGCGGGCCGCTGTCGCCGCCTGGGAGGCACCCTTGTCGGCAAACCAGCCGGAGCTGAACGCTGTCGCCGCGTGGGCGCTGCCTGCCACCATGAACAAGGCAATCGCCTGGGCCAGGGGTTTGAGGCGCAGGATCGTCTGGCCGCCAGGGCCTTGGGCATTCAGGTTGACCGGTGGTTTGCAGCGGACCATCAGGAAGCTTCCTTCTTTGTTTTTGCCCATGGGGAACTGGCGACGTGCGTCACGTATGGGAGTTAGGCGGTTGGCGAGGGGCGGGACTGAACTTCTGTCATGGAAAGTTCATGTAAGGCTGATAGCCGAGCCGCAAACGCAAAAATCAGCAACGGCACAGGCCGTTGCTGATCGGGTGTTGCCGGTCGGTAAAAGCGTGGGTTACAGCGGACGACCGATGGCGTTGCAGACATCAGACTTGCCGATGCTCAGCGCGCTGGTTGCGGTAACGAAGTTGCTGGTGATCGCGGCTTTCCAGGCAGCTGGCAGTGGCACGAAGCGGTTGGCCTTGATCGCGTTGTCGTTGCTGTTCAAGGCGCTGGCACCGAAGTGACGGGTGAAGAACGCACGCACTTGCGAGGTCTGGGTGGCGTCGGCGTAGCACTGGCTGAAGATCAGGTTGGTGAAGCCCAGGATCGGATAACCGCTGCTTGGGTAAGGCACGACGCTTGGATCGTTGGCATCGGCGGCGGCAGCAAACACCGGTACCCAGGCGTTCTGGTTGGCGACGTTGGCAGCAGCCGGTACGGGCACAGCAGCGATGGCGGCGGAAACGTTATCAGGGGCTGGAGAAACACCGGCGACCTTGGCCACTTTGGTGGCGTCATCCAGGCCAGCCAAGGTAGGCGCGGCATAGTCCGGGCTCATGTAGGTGATGCGACCATCACCGGCGTTCAGCGCGGTCATCACGCCTTGGCTGGTCACGGCAGGTACGGCGCCTGGTGGCACGCCGAAGCTGTCCGCGAAGTTGGTGGTGACCACAAATTTCTTGGACTCATTGACGCACTTGGCCGCCAGAAAACGGGTGAACAGCTCGGTGGTGCCACTGGCTTCGTTACGGTAAACCACCACGATGTTACCGGTGCGACCGGTAGCCGGGAGTTGGTTCCAGGTGGTGATGCGGCCCGAGAACACGCCGCACAGTTGATCAACGCTCAGGTCAACTGCGTTGGTACCGGCCTTGTTGAATGGAATGGCAACCGAAGTGGCGACCGAAGGCACTTGAATCAGCTTGCCCCAGGTCGCTTGTTTGGTGGAGGCGTAGGTGGACAGTTCAGTCGAGGTCAGCTTCGAGTCGCTGCCCGCCCAGTGAACGTTCTTGGTGCCGGTGCCGAACTGGCTGTAGTCGTTGTTCAGGAACGCCAGTTTGCCCTTGCCGCTGCCCACGCCGATGTACGGGGCGAAACCGGCGGTCAATACGCCGGAGGTCTGGTACAGCGGTTGTGGCAGGGTGGCGCCGCCGCCGTTGATGTCTGCCATGGCAGCCTGGGCCGAGCACAGTGCAGCGAGGGTCATGGATACCGCGAGAACGTTGCGCTTAAACATGAAGAAGCTCCTTTCGTCGTGTTTGTACGTTGGGGTAGATGACGCTATGGCTTCGGTCCCGGGCTGTGTTCCGGGGGGTACCCAGGGGTGAGGCCATGGGTATGAAATTTCGCAGCATCCGATGACAGCTAAAGGAAAAAACCTCGGGAGGAACGGCTTGATTTTTAAAAAGATTCTCGGGTGTTTTGGTCACACTTTTGAGCGGTTTGGGGGTGAGGTGACAGCGAGGTTTCAGCGCGGATTTCGAGGACCGGGCTGGAGGCGTTACGGGCCGTGTGGTGGGGTTGGGCAGATGACAGAATGAGGAACCCGAGGTTGGGACCCGCGTGTCGGGCGCGCGAAAATAGTCTTGAAGAAACGCAGTTAAAATGTGACAGCGGGCTTGCTCGCGAAAGCGGTGGATCAGGCGCGACATGTGTTGACT
>NZ_JBSVWQ010000079.1:0-25540 GCF_054071215.1 Pseudomonas sp. SDO5522_S412
GCCCGATTTGTTGGCTGACACGCCGTATTCGCGAGCAAGCCCGCTCCCACATTTGAGCTTTGTTGTTGGGTGGACTGTATTCCAAACCAGCCATGAAAAAGGCGACCCGAAGGTCGCCTTTTTTCATTGTGCGTACTGCTTGCTCAACCCCGGCGGTACGCCATGGACATCGGTCTCTTCCCAAGGCCCGTTCGGGCTGATGGACCGGCTCCAGCCGTTGCTCCAGCGGTAGTAGGTGCGCTGGCGGTAGAACGTATCCGGCTGTTCGTCCAGCACGTACACCTGCATCTTTCCGTCCCAGTGGCTGGCCGCACCCGGTGGCGGTGCGAAGGTCGGCGAGGAGCTCGGCACCGGCTTCGACGGTTTGATCACCGGGCTCGAGGGCTGGGTGCTCGGCTGGGTCGACGGCCCTGTCGGTGGAATAGTCGGCCCGGTAGGCGACGGAGGCCGATGGACCGCACAAGCACTCAACCCCAGTACCAGGCTGAGCAGGGTGATACGTGCGATAGCGGTCATGGGCATTTCCTCGAATTATTGGTCCGGACTGTCGATGGTCAGCTGCTGCAGCGCAGTGGTGCTGCTGGCCAGGGGTTGGCTGCGGCCGATCCACTCGCCAGCTGTGGGAACACCTGCCCGGGATATGCGCGCAACCAGTTGGACTTCGGGAAAGTTGGACAGTTTCAACTGCGGCATCATCGCGTCGCTGTCGCCCAGCTCGACGGTGATCGGCAGGTCGGCCACGGTCACGCGCTTGGCCGCCAATGGCGCAGGCGGGCCTTTGACGGCACGGGCGAAGATGAACACGCTGTCGGTCGGCAGGGCCTTGGCCTTCACATCGGCGGCCAGGTCCACCCGCACTTGCATCTGTTTTTCTGCCTTCACGGGCGCCACGCTACCACCGCTCTCCTTGAGCTTCTCGGCGGCCCGGTCGATCCCGCCTTGCAGCGCGGCACGGGAATTGTCGTCCGGTGGCAGTTGCGCCAGCAGGCGGTTCCAGTAGTCGATCGCTTCCTGGTAACGCTGGCCTTCAAAGGCGGCGATGCCCAGCAGGCCGAGGCTGGTGACTTCTTTCGGATCGAGTTTCAGTGCTTCGTCGGTCAGGGCCTGGACCTTGGGCGACCACTGTTTGTTGTCGGCAAAGTACTGGGCCTGGGCCCACTGGCCGAGCAACTCGGGCTGGCGACCGGCCAGGGCCACGGTGCGCTCGAAGATTTTCGCCGCATCGGCGGAACGGTCCTGGGCCATGTAGGCGCGACCGAGGAAGTACAGGCCTTCCGGCGAATCCGGCTGGGCCGCTGCGGCGCGCTCCAGGCGGCGGGTCATGTCTTCCATGGACACCGGCGGCTGGGAGAATTCGCGGGTCAGTTCGACCTTGTCGCTGGCACCGTAATGCAGGTACAGCGCCACGCCCAACACCGGCACCAGAAACGCCGCGAGCAACGGCAACGGTTTGCCGAGGCGCGATTCCCGGGGCTTTTCCACACCCTCGGTATCCGCCAGCAACTCACGGGCCGCTTCAGCGCGACCGCTGTCCAGCTGGGCCGCATCCAGCACGCCTTCGGTCTGCTGGGTTTGCAGTTCCGCCACGCGTTCCTGGTACAGCGCCACGTTCAATGCAGTGCGATCCTCTTCACGCTGGGCACGGCGGCCGCGTAACACCGGGATCAGCAGGAAACTCAAGGCAATCAGAAGCAGCAGACCTACTGCGAGCCAGAAATCAATCATCAGTTTTTTTGTCCAGCAGTTGGTCGAGGCGTTGACGCTCGTCGACGGAAAGCGAGTCCGAGCCATCGGCCGGGGCGACACGACGGCGGCGCACAATCACCGCCATAACGACTAAGCCTGTGAGCAACAACCCGGCTGGGCCGAACCACAGCAGCGCAGTCTTGCCGGTGAGCGCCGGCTTGTAGCGCACGAAGTCACCGTAGCGGTCGACCATGAAGTCGATGATCTGCTGATTGTCCTTGCCCTCGCCGAGCATGCGGAAAATCTCTTTGCGCAGGTCGGCGGCGATCGGTGCGTTGGAGTCGGCGATGTCCTGGTTCTGGCACTTGGGGCAGCGCAGCTCCTTGGTCAGTTCGCGAAAACGCTCGCGGTCTCCGTCCTTGGCAAATTCGTAAGTGTCGATGGCGGCGTGGGCCACGCCGACCATGCTCAAGCCCAATACCGCGGCGGCTAACCAACGCTTCATGGCTTGGCCTCGTCCACCAGCGCCTGGTACTTGGCGGCCAGTTGCTCGCGCCACACCACTTCGTCGATCACGCCCACGTACTTGTCGCGGATCACGCCCTTGGCGTCGATGAAGAAGGTTTCCGGGGCGCCGTATACGCCGAGGTTCAGGCCGAGGTTGCCTTCTTCGTCGCGGATATCCAGCTGGTACGGGTTGTGGAATTCCGCCAGCCACTTCAGGGCGGCAGCATTGTCGTCCTTGTAGTTGATGCCGTAGATCACCACGCCCTTCTCCGCCAGCTTGTTCAGCACCGGATGCTCCACGCGGCAGGAAATGCACCAGGTGCCCCACACGTTGACCAGTGCCGGTTTGCCCAACAAATCAGCCTGGGTCAGGGTCTTGTCGCCCTGCACCTTCGGCAGCGAGAACGCCGGGAATGGCTTGCCGATCATGGCCGACGGCAGCTCGGCCGGGTCCAGGTACAGCCCGCGATACAGGAACACCGCCACCACCAGGAACGCCGCCAGCGGTAACACCATCAACCAACGCTTCATACTGGCGCTCCTTGCAGGCCGAGGGCTTCACGCACTCGGCTCTTGACCTTGACCCGGTAGCGCCGGTCCATCGCTGCCAGCAAACCACCGAAGCCGGTGAGCAGGCCGCCGAACCAGATCCAGCGCACAAACGGTTTGACGTGGACCCGCACGGCCCAGGCGCCATCGCCCAACGGTTCACCCAGGGCGACGTAGAGGTCGCGGGTGAAACCGGCGTCGATCCCGGCTTCGGTCATCATCGAGCTTTGCACGGTGTACAGGCGTTTTTCCGGGTGCAGCACCGCCACTTCCTTGCCATTGCGCACCACACGTACGGTGCCTTTGTCGGAGGTGAAGTTGGGGCCTTCGAAGTGCTTGGCGCCTTCGAAAATGAAGTGGTAGCCGGCCAGGTCCATGGACTCGCCGGGGGCCAGGCGCAGGTCGCGCTCGGCGCTGTTCTGGCTGGACAACACCACACCCAGGGCGCACACGGCGATGCCGATGTGGGCGACCTGCATGCCCCAGTAACTGCGGGTCATGGTCGGCAGGCCTTTGATCAAACCTTTGTGGCGGGTCTTGTCGATCAGGTCGCGTACACCGGCCAGCAATACCCAGGCCGCGAGCATGAAGGTGGCAAGCACGGCCCAGTTGAAGTCGCCGTAGGCAATCCCGGCGATCACCGCCAATGCGGCGCTGCCGAGCAGTACCGGGGTGAGCATGCCCACCAGCCATTTCACCGGGGTGTCTTTCCAGCGCACCAGTACGCCGACCGCCATCACCACCATCAGCAGCGCCATCAACGGGATGAACAGCGCGTTGAAGTACGGCGGGCCGACGGACAGCTTGGCGCCGCTCAGGGCATCCAGCACCAGCGGGTACAGGGTACCGAGCAGAATCATCGAGGCCGCCACCACCAGCACCAGGTTATTACCCAGCAGCAGGGTTTCCCGGGACCAGAGGTTGAAGCCCACGTGGCTCTTGACCACTGGCGCACGCAGGGCGAACAGCGTCAGGGAGCCGCCGACCACAAACAGCAGGAAGATCAGAATGAACACACCGCGCTCCGGGTCGGAGGCAAACGCGTGCACCGAGGTCAGCACGCCGGAACGCACCAGGAACGTACCCAGCAGGCTCAGGGAAAACGCGGCGATGGCCAGCAACACGGTCCAGCTTTTGAACACGCCGCGTTTTTCCGTGACCGCCAGCGAGTGAATCAGCGCGGTGCCCACCAGCCAGGGCATGAAGGAGGCGTTTTCCACCGGGTCCCAGAACCACCAGCCGCCCCAGCCGAGTTCGTAGTAGGCCCACCACGAGCCCAGGGTGATGCCGATGCCGAGGAATGCCCAGGCGACGATGGTCCACGGCCGCGACCAGCGCGCCCAGGCGGCATCGAGACGCCCGCCGAGCAAGGCGGCGATGGCGAAGGCGAAGGCGACCGAGAAACCGACGTAGCCCATGTAGAGCATTGGCGGGTGCACGATCAGGCCGATGTCCTGCAGCAGCGGGTTGAGGTCGTGCCCGTCGACCGGGATCTGCGGCAGGATGCGGGTGAACGGGTTGGAGGTCATGATCAGGAACAGCAGGAAGCCGATGCTGATCATGCCCATCACCGCCAGCACCCGGGCCAGCATCACCTGCGGCAGTTGGCGGGAGAAGATCGAGACGGCAAAGGTCCAGCCGCCGAGGATCAATGCCCACAGCAGCAACGAACCTTCGTGGGCGCCCCACACGGCGCTGAACTTGTAGTACCAGGGCAAGGCGCTGTTGGAGTTATTGGCGACGTAGGCGACAGAAAAGTCGTCGGTCATGAAGGCGTAGGTCAGGCAACCGAAGGCGAACACCAGAAAGGCGAACTGGCCCCAGGCAGCCGGCTGGGCCAGGCTCATCCACAGGCGGTCACCGCGCCAGGCGCCCAGCAACGGGACCACGGCCTGGACGATGGCAAAGCACAGGGCGAGGATCATCGCCAGCTGGCCCAACTCCGGAATAAACAGTGCGGACGTCATGACTTAGCCCTCCTTGGCAGGGGTCGGGGCGGATTGGCCGCTGTCTTTGAGGGCCTTGGTGACTTCCGGCGGCATGTATTTTTCATCGTGCTTGGCCAGCACTTCATCGGCCACCACCACGCCATCGGCGTTGAGCTTGCCGAGGGCAACGATGCCCTGCCCTTCGCGGAACAGGTCCGGGAGGATGCCGCGGTAGGTGATGGTCACGGACTTGTTGAAGTCGGTGACGATGAACTTGACGTCCAGGGAGTCGCCGGAGCGTTGCAACGAGCCTTTCTCGACCATGCCACCGGCACGGATTCGGGTGTCCAGCGGCGCTTCGCCGTTGGCGATCTGGGTCGGGGTGTAGAACAGGTTGATGTTCTCCCGCAGGGCGCTCAGGGCCAGGGTCACGGCAATGCCGACACCGGCCATGATGGCCAGGATGATCAACAGACGCTTTCTACGCAGCGGATTCACTTTTCGGTCTCCCGGCGCAAACGACGCGCCTCTTGTTGCAGGTAACGCTTGCGGGCCAGGATCGGCGCGGCGACGTTGAGGGCCAGCACCGCCAGGCAAATGCCATAGGCCGTCCAGACGTACAGGGCGTGATGGCCCATGGCGAGAAAATCACTGAAAGAGTTGAAGCTCATCCACGGGCTCCCAGGCTGTTTTGCACTTCGGCCTTGACCCAACTGGTGCGGGCTTCACGCTTGAGCACTTCGAGGCGCATGCGCAGCAGCAGCACGGCGCCGAAGAAGCAGTAGAACCCCAGCACCATCAGCAGCAGCGGCGCCCACATTTCCACGGGCATTGCCGGCTTTTCGGTGAGGGTGAAGGTGGCGCCCTGGTGCAGGGTGTTCCACCACTCCACCGAGTATTTGATGATCGGGATGTTGATCACGCCGACGATCGCCAGCACCGCGCAGGCCTTGGCGGCGCTGTCACGGTTGCTGATGGCGTTGCCCAGGGCAATCAGGCCGAAGTACAGGAACAGCAGGATCAGCATCGAGGTGAGGCGCGCGTCCCAGACCCACCACGAACCCCAGGTCGGTTTGCCCCAGATCGCGCCGGTGACCAGCGCCACGGCGGTCATCCAGGCACCGATGGGCGCGGCGCATTGCAGGGCCACATCCGCCAGTTTCATCTTCCACACCAGGCCGACGATGCCGCACACCGCCAGCATCACGTAGCAGGACTGGGCCAGCATCGCGGCAGGCACGTGGATGTAGATGATGCGAAAGCTGTTGCCTTGCTGATAGTCCGGCGGCGCGAAGGCCAGGCCCCAGACCAGGCCGATGCCGATCAGCAATACCGCGGCGATGCTCAACCACGGCAGCAGTTTGCCACTGATGCCGTAAAACCATTTGGGCGAGCCGAGCTTGTGAAACCAGGTCCAGTTCATGCTGTTTCCATCACGGTTGCTTCTCGTCGTTGCGAGAAGCTTAGGGTCTTTACTGGTTAAGGTTCTATCGCTTAACCAGACCTCATTATTCGCCGACGCTGATCTTCAGGCCAGCCGCTATAGCAAAGGGTGTCAGGGTTACCGCCAGGGCGGCCAGGCTGCCAAGCCACAGGAGGTAACCGGTCGCCGGCATGCCCTGGAGCGCGGCTTGCAACGCGCCGCTGCCCAGGATCAACACCGGGATATACAAAGGCAAGATCAGCAGGGCCAACAACAGGCCACCGCGTTTCAAACCGACGGTCAGTGCCGCACCTACGGCGCCCAGTAGACTGAGAACCGGCGTGCCAAGCAACAAGGAAAGGAGCAACACCGGCAGGCATTCGGTGGGCAACCCCAGCATCATCGCCAGCAGCGGCGCGAGCAATACCAGCGCCAGGCCGGAAAACGCCCAGTGTGCCAGTACCTTGGCCAATACCAGAAGTGGCAGAGGGTGCGACGAAAGGACCCACTGTTCGAGGGAACCGTCTTCAAAATCACTGCGAAACAGCCCGTCCAGCGAGAGCAGGACTGACAAAAGCGCCGCCACCCAGACCAGTCCCGGAGACAAGGTTTGCAACAGTTTAGTCTCGGGGCCCACCGCCAACGGGAACAGCGCGATCACAATCGCGAAGAACACCAGCGGGTTGGCCAATTCGGCCGGACGGCGACAGAGTAACCGCGCTTCGCGGGCGACCAACAGGGCAAATACGCTCATACCGCCCACCGGCCCAGGTCGAGGTCGCGGTAACCGGCGGGCATGCGCGTCAAGGTGTGGTGAGTGGTTAGGACAACCATGCCGCCCTGCTCGCAGTGCGCGGCAAGGTGTTCTTCCAATTGGGCAACGCCTTGTTTGTCGAGGGCGGTGAAGGGTTCGTCGAGAATCCATAGCGGCGGGCCGTCGAGATACAAACGGGCCAGGGCCACGCGGCGCTGCTGGCCGGCGGACAGGGTGTGGCAGGGAACGTCTTCGAAACCCTTGAGGCCAACCGCGGCCAGCGCCTGCCAGATCGCCTCGCGGCTGGCGGGATGATGCAGGGCGCTGAGCCAACTGAGGTTTTCTTCAGCGGTAAGCACATCCTTGATTCCGGCGGCGTGGCCGATCCAGATCAGGTTGCGCGCCAGCTCGGTGCGCTGCTCGTGCAACGGTTTGCCGTTGAGCCGCACTTCGCCCGCCGTCGGCTGCATCAGCCCGGCCAGCAGGCGCAACAGGCTGGTCTTGCCGCTGCCGTTGGGGCCGCTGACCTGCACCATGTCGCCGCCCGCCAGACGCAGTTCGAGGTGTTCGAACAGCATCCGCAGGTCACGTTCACAGGCGAGCGCTACGGCTTCTAGAAGAGGGCTGGTCAAGAGATCGCGGGCCTTTACGGTTCAAGTCGGCGGTGGAACGGCCGTTAAAGAGATGCACATTAACTGCTTTGGCGACCGTTTTTAGAGAGCTGGATCAATCAGTTGTGTTGTTTTTAACGCTCTCTTTGAAGACGGGCGGCATTATACATGTGATGCCCTACTCTAAAGAGGGCAATTTCCCCTGAGACGGCGCGCACGATGACCGGTGAGATCAATCTTCCCACGCTCCCCCCGACGCTTCCGGCCGGGCCTGCGCCCGCGCCTGCAGCGGGCGAGTTGCTGAAACTGCTGGAGCCGCAGACCGGCCTGATCGACCCCGGAAAAACCGTAAATGCCGAGGTGCTGGCACTGAAACAAGGCGGCGATGCATTTCAGTTGCTGCTCAAGCTGACCCTGGAAGGCGGCCGGCAAACCCTGGTGCAGGCCAGCAGCAGCCAGCCGCTGCCGCTGGGTACCCAGGTGGAAGTCAGCCAGACGCCGTCGGGCAATTTGTCCATCAGCCTGCAGCAGGCCCTGAGTTCCAGCGTCGCCGCGCTGACGCGTATCGACACCAGCCAGTTACCGGTGGGCACCCTGCTGCAAGGCAAGGTGCTGACCACCCAGGCGCTGCCACAGGGCGCCAACCAGCCGGTGGTGTATCGCTCACTGGTGTCGGTGCTCAATAACGTCCTCAGCGGCGCGACCCTGACCGTCGAAAGCCCGCAGCCCTTGCGCGTCGGCAGCCTGCTCAGCGCCGTGGTGCAAAGTGCGCAGACCTTGAGCTTTGTACCGCTGAGCGGGCGCCAGGACCAATTGGCCGTGGCCCAGCAACTCTCCACCCAGCAAAGCCGCCAGGGCTCGCTGGACGTGGTGTTCACCGCGCTGCAAAGCCTGCCGGCGACCAGCAGCGACAGCACCGGGGCCGACCTGCGCGCCGCCGCCGAGCGTTTGCTCGCCGGCCTGCCCGACCTGGCCCAGGCCAGCAACCCCAAGGTGCTGGCGCAACTGATCCAGAACAGCGGGACCTTCCTCGAAGCCAAGTTGCTGGCCGGGCAAAACCCGCAGATACCGCCGTTGGACATGAAAGGCGCGCTGCTGCGCTTCGTCGCCGACCTGCTGCCATCCCTGCCCGCCAGCACCAATCTGAATGCGATCCTCGCTGCCAACACCCTGGCGCAGTTGCTGCCCAGCTTCGTACGCAGCCCGCTGGGTACCCTCGGCCAGGTCGGCGCCAGGCAGGCGCCCGCAGGCTTTCCGTTGCCCGATCGGCTGATGCAACGCCTGGAAGGTGAAAGTGACCTGGAAAACCTGCTGCGCCTGGCCGCCGGGGCCATCTCCCGCCTGCAAAGCCATCAGCTGTCGAGCCTGGAGCAGACCGGTACCACCGCCGACGGCAAGCTCTTGACCACCTGGCAGCTGGAAATCCCCATGCGCACCTTGCAGGACATCGTGCCGTTGCAGGTCAAGTTCCAGCGGGAAGAACCGGCGCCCGACAAGGAACAGCCGGAACGCAAGGACAGCAAGGATCCCAAGCAAATGCTCTGGCGCGTGGAAATGGCGCTCGACATGGAGCCGCTCGGCCCGTTGCAGGTCCAGGCGCAACTGAGCCAGGGCAAACTGTCGAGCCAGTTGTGGGCGACCCGGCCCTTCACCGCCAGCCTGATCGAAAGCCACCTGGGCAGCCTGCGCGAGCGCCTGGTGTCGTCGGGACTCAACGTCGGCGACCTCGACTGCCACCTCGGCACCCCGCCACGGGGCCCGAAAACCGGGCTTGAACAACGCTGGGTGGATGAAACCGCATGAAAAACCCCAACCCGCCCCGCCAGGCCATCGCCCTCAAATACGACGGGCAACAAGCGCCGACCCTGACCGCCAAGGGCGACGATGCCCTGGCCGAAGCCATCCTCAAGCTGGCCCGGGAGAACGAAGTCCCGATTTACGAAAATGCCGAGCTGGTCAAATTACTGGCACGCATGGAGTTGGGCGACAGTATCCCGGAAGAGTTGTACCGCACCGTCGCCGAGATCATCGCGTTTGCCTGGACGCTGAAGGGCAAGTTCCCGGTGGGCTACGACCCGGACGCGGGGCCGGTGGAGCGGGATGTGACGGAAAGAGGCGACGATTATTAAGGTGGGAGCCGGCTGATCGTTCCCACGCTCTGCGTGGGAACGCCGCCTCGGACGCTCCGCGTCCAACTGGCGCTGCAACGTTCAAGTCTTGCGCAGGGGTGACGCGGAGCGTCACGGGATGCATTCCCCCGCAGAGCGTGGGAATGATCAGTTGCGGTGGGTGGTGTATAGCAATTATATCTTTCGAGGTATAGATTATCCCGAACCCGATAGTTCAGGATAAACCCATGAGCCCTACCCGCCCGATTCTCAGTCGAAAGCTACTCGCCGAAGCGCTCGCCCGTGATCTGGCAGGCGAGTCATTTGCCGACTACAGCTCCGGCATGTTCCTCGCGGCTCCGCGCCGTACCGGCAAGAGTACGTTCCTGCGCAACGACCTTATTCCCGAGTGCAAGGCCCGAGGCTGGCTGCCGGTTTACGTGGACCTGTGGATGAACCGCGAAATCGACCCCGCCGAGCTGATCTCCGGTGCCATCGGCAAAGCCCTGGGCGAGTTCGAAAGCGCGGTGAGCAAGGCGGCCAAGAAAGCCGGTATCGACAAGATCAGCCTGCTGCGCACCTTGAGTTGGGACTTCACCAAACCGCAATTGCCCGCCGGCACCACGCTCAGCCACGCGCTGGACGTGCTGCACCAGGTCTCGGGGCAAATGATCGTGCTGATCGTCGACGAAGCCCAGCACGCCCTCAACAGCGAAGGTGGGGTGAACGCCATGTTCGCCCTCAAGGCGGCACGGGATCATCTCAACGGCAGCAGCACGGCCGATGGCCTGCGCCTGGTCTTCACCGGCTCCAGCCGGGACAAACTGGCCAACCTGGTACTCAAGAGCAAACAACCGTTCTTCGGCGCCCACATCACGCCGTTCCCGCTGTTGAGCCGGGATTTCGTCGAGTTTGTGACGGACCTCTGGAACCAGCGCCTGGCCGCGACCAACCAGTTCAACCTGGAGGACATGGACTATGCCTTCCAGCTCGTTGGCCGGCGCCCGGAAATGCTCAACAAACTACTGACCGAAGTGAGCGTGGGTCTTGGCGAAGCCAGCAACCTTGGCGAGTTGCTGAGGACCGGGGCACTCAATCACCAGGCCGGCATCTGGAGCGATTACGAGAGCGCCTACAACGACCTCTCGCCGCTGCAACAGGCGGTACTTGAAGTGATGGGCGAACGAACCCTGGGCAAGCAGGCGTTCTCGCCTTTTGCGGAGAAAACCTTCCAGGATGTGAACCGCAAGCTGGAACAGGCCCAGGTCGAGCCGAACGCCAGCACACCAAACGTGCAGAAAGCACTGGAAGTGCTGCGGGAGAAGGAGTTGGTCTGGAAAGCCAACCGTGGTGAATATGCTTTGGAGGACTCGACCATGGCCGAATGGCTGAGCAACCGGCACCGGCTATAAGCTGCAAGCAATAGCGCTTGCAGCTCGTAACCTTCAGCTGTCCTTGTGCAACCGGCTCATCAACTGCGCTTCAGCCTGGGTCAACCCGCAGGACTGGGTCAGCTCATCCACCGTGGCGCCCATGCCCACCAGCTTCGCCGCCTGGGCGAATGAGAGGCTCGACGGGTCACGCTGCTCGAGTGCCGACAGCTTGTCCGGCAACGGCGCCAGCACCGAACGCAGCTCGTGCACTTCATCACCCACACGCACCGCACTTTGCTGGAAGTGGTCGACCCGCTTGGCCAGCTCCAGGATCCGCCGGTCGCGCACAGCGTCGCGCTCGACTTGTCGAGTGGCCAATTCCCGTTGCTGGCGAACATAACGCAGCAGGAAGCCCAGGGTCCCGGCCCAAAGGATGGCCAGGACGATCACCGCTACCTCAAGAAACAATCAGATATTCTCCAGGTCCTGCCACTCTTCTTCGCTCATCATCTTGTCCAGCTCAACCAGAATCAGCAGTTCGCCGTTCTTGTTGCAGACACCCTGGATGAACTTGGCCGATTCTTCGTTGCCGACGTTCGGCGCAGTCTCGACTTCGGATTGGCGCAGGTAAACCACTTCCGCCACGCTGTCGACCATGATCCCGACCACTTGCTTGTCGGCTTCGATGATCACGATGCGGGTGTTGTCGTTGACTTCGGTCGGCACCAGGCCAAAACGCTGGCGGGTGTCGATCACGGTCACCACGTTGCCGCGCAGGTTGATGATGCCCAGCACATAGCTTGGGGCACCCGGAACCGGAGCGATTTCGGTGTAGCGCAGCACTTCCTGCACACGCATCACGTTGATGCCGTAGGACTCGTTGTCCAGCTTGAAGGTGACCCATTGCAGGATTGGATCATCCACCAGACCTTGTGCGGACACTGACTTGTTCATACTCCAGACCCCTTCAAATACCGTTGGTTACGGTGTGTGTTCTTGGGCAGCGCCTTAGCGCTGCTGCTTGTTATCAAGTGCGTTTGTTCAGCGGCATGGCTTTTACCGCGCCGCTGGCAATCAACTCCGCCAGTTCGGCGACATCCAGCAACGCGCACATGTGTTCGATCACAGTGCCCGCCAGCCATGGCCGCTGGCCCCGGTGGCTGCGCCATTTGATTTCGTTCGGGTCCAGGCGCAATGAGCGGCTGACCTGATGCACCGCCAGCCCCCACTCGTAGCCCTGGACCGAAATAACGTATTGCAGGCCCTGGCGGAAGTCATCGCGGTAGCGGTCGGGCATCACCCAACGCGCGGTGTCCAATACCTTCAAGTTGCCCTGCTGGCTCGGCAGGATCCCGAGGAACCAATCCGGCTGGCCGAACAACGGCGTCAACTCCTGGCCTTCCAGGGAGTAGATCGACCCCAGGCACACCAGCGGCACCGCCAGGGTCAGCCCGGCGACATCGAACAGCAAACATTCGAACGGCTCCGCAGCCCACACCGGGCGACCGTCGCCCTGTACCGGCGGCGGCGTGATGCTCGGTGGGAGGTGAACCTCAACCACCGGTTCGACCACCACAGGCGCGATCACCAGCGGTGCGACAGGCACCGGCACGGCAACTGGAACCACCAACGCATCACGGGCCTGCTCTTCCAGGACCGCCAACTGAAACTCGTCCAGGGCAGCAGGTTCAGGCTCGATGACTTCATCGAGGATCAGAATCGGCTCCGGCATGTCCTCGGTGGCGTCCTGGAGCAAAGCGTCCAGGTAGGACTCCAGCGCCAGTTGCGGCCGTGTCTTGAAATCAACGGGACGGTTCATCTGTATGCCCACGCGCAAGCCCCATCAACCCTGTATTCAGAGGTTATCGGCCTGTGGGTGTCCGGACTTGAATCGAGAGCCGGTTTGGTCAGGAAAACCGCGGCGTCTGCATCGCTGGCAAGCCAGGCTCCTACAGGGCTGTTTATGACCATCACGCCACCTGCGCCACAAGTTGCTGGGACAACAGGTGCTTGAGCAACGCCCGATACGCCAGCACCCCACGGCTCTTGCCGTCGAACTGCGACGGCGTCAGCCCTGCCCGGCTCGCATCCCGCAGGCGCGTGTCCACCGGGATGTAGCCTTGCCAGATGGTGTCCGGATAAGCATCGCGCAATACCCGCAAGGTGCCGAGGGACGCCTGGGTACGGCGGTCAAACAGGGTCGGCACGATGCTGAACGGCAGCGCTTGCTTGCGCGAGCGGTTGATCATCGCCAGGGTGCTGACCATGCGTTCCAGGCCCTTGACGGCCAGATGCTCGGTCTGCACCGGGATCACCAGCTGTTGGCTGGCGGCCAGGGCGTTGACCATCAGCACGCCGAGCAACGGCGGGCTGTCGATGATCGCGTAGTCGAAGTCCTGCCACAGCTGCGCCAGGGTCTTGGCGATCACCAGGCCCAGGCCGCTCTGCCCCGGCGACTGGCGCTCAAGGGTGGCCAGGGCGGTGCTGGACGGCAACAGCGAGATCTTTTCATTGCTGGTAGGCAGCAACAGTTGCCCCGGCAAGTCGGCCGGCACGCTGCCCTTGTGCAGGAACAGGTCGTAGCAACTGTGTTCCAGGGCATCCGGGTCATAGCCGAAATAGCTGGTCATGGAGCCGTGGGGGTCCAGGTCGACCACGACCACACGCTTGCCGGCCTCGGCCAACAAGCCGGCCAAGGCGATGGACGTGGTGGTTTTACCGACACCACCCTTTTGATTGGCAACTGCCCAGACTCTCATTCGGATTGTTCCTCCCGGCAGGCATAGGCTCGACCGAGAAATTGCATGGGGTTATAGAGCCGGTGACGGAGAATTGACGGCACTCCCGCGAACCGGCGCCTTTACGGGCGCTGGTGCAGTTTGTGTGCCAGCCCGCTTCAAGGCGGCATCCGGTGTTGCATTGGCAGTGCCGGTACCGGTCAGGCTGCGGCGCACGTCCAGGTTGCGCGACACCACCAGCACCACCCGACGGTTGCGCGCACGGCCTTCCGCCGTGGCGTTATTGGCCACCGGCTGGAACTCGCCGTAACCCACCGACGCCAGGCGCCCGGGGTTCACACCCTGCATCGCGAGCATTCGTACAATACTCGCCGCCCGGGCCGAAGACAGCTCCCAGTTGGTCGGGTACTGCGCGGTACTGATCGGCAGGTTATCGGTAAAGCCTTCAACGTGGACCGGGTTTTCAAACGGCTTCAGGATCGCCGCCACCTTGTCGATGATGGTAAACGCCTGGTCGCTGGGCATTGCATCGGCACTGGCGAACAGCAGGCTGGAATTGAGCTCGATCTCGACCCACAACTCATTGCCGCGCACGGTCATCTGGTTGGAGCTGATCAGGTCGCCAAAGGCCGCGCTGATGTTATCGGCGATGCTTTTCAGCGGGTCGCTGGTGCCACCGATGCCGGCGGCGGTTTCATCGCTGTCGTTGACCAGCGGCTTGGCCGGGGTCACGGTCTTGGGGCGTTCTTCGCCAATGGGTATCGGCTTGAGGGCGCGGTCAGCGTCGTTGAACACGCCAATCAGCGCCTGGGAAATGACTTTGTACTTGCCTTCGTTGATCGAGGAAATGGAGTACATCACCACAAAAAACGCGAACAGCAACGTAATGAAGTCGGCGTAGGACACCAGCCAGCGTTCATGGTTGACGTGTTCTTCAGGCTCGCGGCGGCGACGGCTCACAACAAATACCTCCCATCAATCCATGAAGCCCTGGAGCTTCAATTCGATGGAGCGCGGGTTTTCACCCTCGGCAATCGAGAGGATGCCTTCGAGCAACATCTCGCGATAACGCGACTGGCGCAGGGCGATCGACTTGAGCTTGCTGGCCACCGGCAACAACACCAGGTTGGCACTGGCCACGCCGTAGATGGTGGCGACGAACGCCACGGCAATCCCGCTGCCCAGTTGCGACGGATCGGCCAGGTTGCCCATCACGTGGATCAAGCCCATCACCGCACCGATGATGCCGATGGTCGGCGCGTAGCCGCCCATGCTTTCAAAGACTTTGGCAGCGTTGATGTCGCGGCTTTCCTGGGTGTAGAAGTCCACTTCAAGGATGCTGCGAATCGCTTCCGGCTCGGCGCCGTCCACCAGCAGTTGCAGGCCTTTGCGCGCGTAGCTGTCGGGCTCGGCATCGGCCACGCCTTCCAGCCCGAGCAGGCCTTCCTTGCGCGCCGTGAGGCTCCAGTTGACCACGCGGTCGATGCCGCCCGGCAAGTCGACACGCGGCGGGAAGATAATCCAGATGAGGATCTGCATCGCGCGCTTGAACGAACTCATGGGCGACTGCAACAACGCCGCGCCCACAGTGCCGCCGATCACGATCAACGCCGCCGGGCCGTTGGCCAGGGCGCCCAGGTGGCCGCCTTCAAGGTAGTTGCCGCCGATAATCGCGACAAACGCCATGATGATGCCAATCAGGCTCAATACATCCATCAGAGGCAAGCCTCCACCAGGTGCTTGCCGATGTCGTCCAGGCTGTAGACGGCGTCGGCCAGGTCGGCCTTGACGATGGCCATGGGCATGCCATAGATCACGCAGCTGGCTTCATCCTGGGCCCAGATCGCGCTGCCGCCCTGCTTGAGCAGGCGCGCGCCTTCACGGCCGTCGGCGCCCATGCCGGTCAACACCACCGCCAAAACTTTGTCGCCGTAGGATTTGGCCGCGGAACCGAAGGTGATATCCACACACGGCTTGTAGTTCAGGCGTTCGTCACCCGGCAGGATTTTGATCGCACCACGGCCATCGACCATCATCTGCTTGCCACCGGGGGCCAGCAGCGCCAGACCCGGACGCAGGATGTCGCCATCCTCGGCTTCCTTGACGCTGATGCGGCACAACTTGTCCAGGCGCTCGGCGAACGCCTTGGTGAACGCGGCCGGCATGTGCTGGATCAACACGATCGGCGCCGGGAAGTTCGCCGGCAATTGGGTCAACACCCGCTGCAAGGCCACCGGGCCGCCGGTGGACGTACCGATGGCCACCAGCTTGTAGGCCTTGCGCTTGGGCGCAGGTGAATGTGCGGCGGGCGCAGCCGTACGCACCGGGGCGGCGGCCGGGCGCGCAACCGGTGCCGGCGCCGGGCGACCAAAGGTGCTCGGGGCGGCCGGTGGCGGCGTAACGGGTGCGGGCGCCGGCGCACTGAACAGGCTGCGACGGTTACTGCGGGAGATGCTGTGCACCTTCTCGCAGAGCATCTGCTTGACCTTCTCGGGGTTGCGCGAGATGTCTTCGAAATTCTTCGGCAGGAAGTCCACCGCGCCGGCATCCAGCGCATCCAGGGTGACCCGGGCGCCTTCGTGGGTCAGCGAGGAGAACATCAACACCGGCGTCGGGCAGCGCTGCATGATGTGCCGCACCGCCGTGATGCCGTCCATCATCGGCATCTCGTAGTCCATGGTGATCACGTCCGGCTTGAGCGCCAGGGCCTGATCGATCGCCTCTTTGCCGTTGGTGGCCGTGCCGACCACCTGGATATTGGAATCCGATGAAAGAATTTCCGAGACGCGGCGGCGGAAGAAACCCGAATCGTCCACCACCAGGACCTTGACTACCATAAACACTCCGTTAGGCCGGGCGAGGGACAACCGCCCTGCCCGGGCCGAATCAAATACGCCGTGCGGCGTAACGCTTGAGCATGCTCGGAACATCCAGAATCAGCGCGATCCGACCGTCACCGGTAATGGTCGCACCCGACATGCCCGGGGTTCCCTGCAGCATTTTGCCCAAAGGCTTGATGACCACTTCTTCCTGGCCCACCAGTTGATCGACCACGAAGCCGATACGCTGGGTGCCCACGGAAAGAATCACCACATGGCCTTCGCGCTGCTCTTCATGCTTGGCCGAAGCCACCAGCCAGCGCTTGAGGTAGAACAGCGGCAACGCCTTGTCGCGCACGATCACCACTTCCTGGCCGTCCACCACGTTGGTGCGCGACAGGTCGAGGTGGAAGATTTCGTTGACGTTGACCAGCGGGAAGGCGAACGCCTGGTTGCCCAGCATCACCATCAGGGTCGGCATGATCGCCAGGGTCAACGGCACCTTGATGACGATCTTCGAGCCCTGGCCCTTGGTCGAGTAGATGTTGATCGAGCCGTTGAGCTGGCTGATCTTGGTCTTCACCACGTCCATGCCCACGCCACGGCCCGACACGTCGGAAATCTCGGTCTTGGTGGAGAAGCCCGGGGCAAAGATCAGGTTGTAGCACTCGGTGTCGGTGAGGCGGTCGGCGGCGTCCTTGTCCATCACCCCACGCTTGACTGCAATGTTGCGCAGTACCGTGGGGTCCATGCCTTTGCCGTCATCGGTGATCGACAGCAGGATATGGTCGCCTTCCTGTTCGGCCGCCAGGATCACTTTGCCCTGGCGGTTCTTGCCCGAGGCTTCGCGCTCTTCCGGCGTCTCGACACCGTGGTCGACCGCGTTGCGCACCAAGTGGACCAGCGGGTCGGCCAGGGCCTCGACAAGGTTTTTGTCGAGGTCGGTTTCTTCACCCACCAGTTCCAGGTTGATCTCTTTCTTGAGCTGGCGTGCCAGGTCGCGAACCAGGCGCGGGAAACGGCCGAAGACTTTCTTGATCGGCTGCATCCGGGTCTTCATGACGGCGGTCTGCAGGTCTGCGGTGACCACGTCGAGGTTCGACACGGCCTTTTGCATGGCCTCGTCGCCACTGTTCAGGCCCAGGCGCACCAGGCGGTTACGCACCAGCACCAGTTCGCCGACCATGTTCATGATGTCGTCCAGGCGCGCGGTATCAACCCGCACGGTGGTTTCGGCTTCACTGGCCGGTTGCTTGTCCGGGGCCGGGGCAGCCGTGGCAGCCCGGGCCGGGGCTGGAGCCGGAGCCGGAGCCGCTTTCGCTGCGACAGGCGCGGCAGCCTTGGCGGCAGGAGCCGGTGTTGCGACAGCCGCGGCAGCAGCCGGTGCAGCAGCGCCGACCACTTCGGTGAACTTGCCCTTGCCGTGCAGTTCATCCAGCAGGGCTTCGAATTCGTGATCGGAGATCAGTCCATCGGCGGCCGGCGCAGCAGCGGGTGCCGCAGGCGCGGCGGCCGTTGCAGCGACTTCCGGCAGAGCCTCGGCGGCAAACGAGCCTTTGCCGTGCAACTGGTCCAGCAGCGCTTCAAATTCGTCGTCGGTGATTTCATTGCTGACGGGCGCCGCGGCTTCCGTTGGCGCTGGCGCTGCGGCCACCGCGTCCGGGGCAAACTGGCCCTTGCCGTGCAACTGGTCGAGCAACGACTCGAACTCGGCGTCGGTAATGTCTTCGGTGGTCGGCACCATGGCCGGCGCACTGGCTGCCGGCGCTTCGGCTTCGGCCTTGACGGCGTTCAGCGAGTCCAGCAGTTGTTCAAATTCGCTGTCGGTCACGTCGCCCGCAGGCTCGGCAACCGGCTCAGCCACTGCTTCCACCACGGGAGCGTTGGCCGCAGGTTCCGCCAGGCGCGCCAGGGCGGCCAGCAGTTCCGGCGTGGCGGCAGTGATCGGTGCGCGCTCGCGCACTTCACTGAACATGCCGTTGACCGCGTCCAGTGCTTCCAGGATCACGTCCATCAGTTCCGAGTCGACGTGCCGCTCACCCTTGCGCAGGATGTCGAACACGTTCTCGGCGATGTGACAGCACTCCACCAGCTCGTGGAGCTGGAGGAAGCCGGCGCCCCCTTTTACAGTATGAAAACCGCGAAAAATTGCATTGAGCAGGTTCGCATCATCCGGTCGGCTTTCCAGCTCGACCAGTTGTTCGGACAGTTGCTCTAAAATTTCGCCGGCCTCTACAAGGAAATCCTGAAGGATTTCTTCATCGGCGCCGAAGCTCATGGGTGTGCTCCTTAGAAGCCTAAACTGGACAGCAAATCGTCTACGTCGTCTTGCCCGGATACAACGTCTTCACGTTTATCGGCATGAATCTGCGGACCTTCACCCTTGGCGAGGTGTTTTTGTGGATCTTTTTCAGAAAGGATCGCTGCGCGGTCATGTTCGATGCCGGCAAACCGGTCGACCTGGCCCGCCATCAACACCAGTTTGAGCAGGTTGCTTTCCACTTCGGTGACCAGTTGGGTCACACGCTTGATCACCTGACCGGTGAGGTCCTGGTAATCCTGGGCCAGCAGAATGTCATTGAGGTTGCTGGAAACCGTGCGGTTTTCCTGCTCGCTGCGGGACAAAAAGCCCTCGACCCGACGCGCCAACTCACGAAACTCCTCAGCGCCCACTTCCCGACGCATGAACCGGCCCCAGTCAGTGCTCAGGGCCTTGGCTTCACTGGCCATACCGTTGACCAGAGGCGTGGCGTTTTCCACCAGGTCCATGGTGCGGTTGGCCGCCGCCTCAGTCAGCCTGACCACGTAGGACAGGCGTTCGGTGGCATCCGTGATCTGCGAGATTTCCTCGGCCTGGGGCATGTGCGGGTCAATCTGAAAATTGACTATCGCACTGTGCAACTCACGGGTGAGCTTGCCCACTTCCTGGTACAGGCCGCGGTCACGGGTCTGGTTGAGCTCATGGATCAACTGCACCGCGTCGCCGAACTGGCCTCTTTCAAGGCTTTCGACGAGTTGATGAGCATGTTTTTTCAGGGTCGACTCAAAGTCGGCCTGCGATGATTCTTTATGCTCCATAGCTCCCCCGTGGCAGCATCAATGACCGATGCGTTCGAAGATCTTTTCGATCTTCTCTTTCAAGGCCAGTGCAGTGAATGGCTTGACCACGTAGCCGTTGACCCCGGCCTGGGCGGCTTCGATGATCTGTTCACGCTTGGCTTCAGCGGTCACCATCAGCACAGGCAGGCTGCGCAGTTTTTCATCAGCGCGCACGTGGCGCAGCAGATCGATACCGGTCATGCCCGGCATGTTCCAGTCCGTTACCAGAAAGTCGATGCTCCCGCTGTTGAGGATCGGAATCGCCGTAATACCGTCATCCGCCTCGACCGTGTTAGTGAACCCAAGGTCACGCAACAGGTTTTTTATGATCCGCCGCATCGTTGAGAAGTCATCAACGATGAGGATTTTCATGTTCTTGTCCAATTCGACCTCCAAGCAGTCTTAAACGCGCCCAGCACCTGGGCGCGCCATATCAATCAACAGGCGTTACACAAAAAGGACTACCGGGGGCGCACCACGGGCCAAGCCCGTCCGGGCGCAGGGCCTGGACGGTATCGTTCGCAGTGTCCCCACACTGCCTGTCAGCGCGCTCGCCACTCTCCCAAACGCCCCCGCAAGCGGGCCGCGCACTGGCTGTGTAACTGGCTGACCCGCGATTCGCTGACCCCCAGGACCTCACCGATTTCCTTGAGGTTCAGCTCTTCGTCGTAGTACAGCGCCAACACCAGTCGCTCACGCTCCGGCAAATTGGCTATCGCGTCCGCCAGCGCGCTCTGGAAGCGTTCATCTTCCAGGTCCCGTGACGGTTCGAGATGGGCACTCGCGCCGTCCTCGTGCAGCCCTTCATGTTCGCCGTCCTGTAAAAGGTCGTCGAAACTGAACAGCCGGCTGCCCAAGGTATCGTTCAAAATCCCGTAGTAATCGTCGAGACTCAATTGGAGTTCGGCCGCAACTTCATGATCTTTAGCGTCGCGACCGGTTTTTGCTTCAATTGAGCGAATTGCGTCACTCACCATCCGCGTATTGCGGTGCACTGATCGCGGCGCCCAATCACCTTTACGCACTTCATCGAGCATGGCCCCACGGATACGGATACCCGCGTATGTCTCGAAACTCGCGCCCTTGCTCGCGTCGTACTTGGTCGACACTTCAAGCAGGCCGATCATCCCGGCCTGGATCAAGTCCTCGACCTGCACGCTGGCAGGCAAGCGCGCCAGCAGGTGATAGGCAATGCGCTTGACCAGGGGCGCATAGCGCTCGATCAATTCGACTTGACTGTCACGTGCCGACTTCTTGTAAAGGTTGTAGCCGCTGGCTGTCATAGCACCGGTCCTGCGCTCGTCTGATGCACCAATCGCTCGACGAAAAACTCCAGATGCCCCCGGGGATTGGCGGGCAACGGCCAGGTATCGACCTTCTGGGCAATAGCCTTGAACGCCAATGCGCACTTCGAACGAGGGAACGCTTCATAGACCGCACGCTGCTTTTGCACGGCCTTGCGCACACACTCGTCGTAAGGAACTGCGCCAACGTATTGTAAGGCGACATCGAGGAAGCGATCCGTGACCTTGGTCAACTTGGCGAACAGATTCCGCCCTTCCTGCGGGCTTTGGGCCATGTTGGCCAGCACGCGGAAGCGGTTCATGCCGTAGTCGCGGTTGAGCAGTTTGATCAGGGCGTAGGCGTCGGTGATCGAGGTGGGTTCGTCGCACACCACCAGCAACACTTCCTGCGCTGCGCGCACGAAACTGACCACCGACTCGCCGATCCCGGCGGCGGTGTCGATCACCAGTACGTCGAGGTTGTCGCCAATGTCGCTGAACGCCTGAATCAGGCCGGCATGTTGCGCCGGACTCAGGTGCACCATGCTCTGGGTGCCGGAAGCGGCCGGCACGATGCGAATCCCGCCGGGGCCTTGCAACAGTACGTCGCGCAGCTCACAGCGGCCTTCGATGACATCGGCCAGGGTATGTTTGGGCGTCAGTCCCAGCAGAACGTCGACGTTCGCCAGCCCCAGGTCAGCATCCAGCAGCATGACGCGACGGCCAAGCTCTGCCAGGGCCAGGGACAAATTCACTGACACGTTAGTTTTCCCGACGCCACCTTTGCCGCCGGTCACCGCGATCACCTGTACGGGATGCATGCTGCCCATTTTATTTCTTTACCTTGTCTTGCTTAGACGCAGGCTACATAAGTTGGCCGCGCGAACTGCTGGCAGGCCATCGATGTAGATACTTTTCACTGTCATTTTTAAATAGAAAGCCATGATGCCTCACCCAACTCGCTTGTTCGGGCTGTGGTAGAGGTCAGCAAACATGTCAGCCATAGCTTCCTCACTGGGTTCTTCCTGCATTTGCACGCTGACAGCCCGGCTGACCAACTGATGACGGCGCGGCAGATGCAGATCATCCGGGATTCGCGGCCCGTCGGTCAGGTAGGCGACCGGTAATTCATGACTGATTGCCAGGCTCAATACTTCGCCCAGGCTTGCCGTCTCATCCAGTTTAGTCAGGATGCAACCCGCCAGCCCGCAGCGCTTGTAGCTGTGGTAGGCGGCGGTCAATACCTGCTTCTGGCTGGTAGTGGCAAGCACCAAATAGTTTCTGGATTTGATCCCGCGCCCGGCCAGGCTTTCCAGCTGCATGCGCAGGGCCGGGTCGCTGGCTTGCAGGCCGGCGGTGTCGATCAGCACTACGCGCTTGCGCAGCAATGGGTCGAGGGCGTTGGCCAGGGACTGGCCCGGGTCGACGTGGGTCACCGGCACATTGAGGATGCGGCCCAGGGTCTTGAGTTGTTCCTGGGCGCCGATGCGGTAGCTGTCCATGCTCACCAGCGCGATGTTCTGGGCGCCGTACTTGAGCACGTAACGTGCGGCCAGCTTGGCCAGGGTGGTGGTCTTGCCCATGCCGGCCGGGCCGACCATGGCAATCACACCGCCTTCTTCCAGGGGTTCGATTTCCGGGGTGACGATCATCCGCGCCAGGTGGGCCAGGAGCATGCGCCAGGCCTGGCGAGGTTCTTCAATTTGCGTGGTCAGTTGCAGCAGGTCGCGGGACAACGGGCCGGAAAGGCCAATGCGTTGCAGGCGACGCCACAGGTTGGCCTGTTGTGGCTGGCTGCCCTGCAACTGGTTCCAGGCCAGCGAACCCAGCTGCACTTCCAGCAGTTCACGCAGGCCGTTGAGTTCGAAACGCATCGAGTCGAACACCCGCTGGTCTACCGCCGGCGCCGGGGCTGGCGCAGCAGGACGCGGTGGTTCAACAAAAGTCGGCTCTACCAGCGGCTCGGACGCGGTCAACGGCAGCCCGGCAAACAGCTGGCGATTGGTGGAGGCGTCGCTGTCGCCACGCATGCTCAGTTCAGCCTGGGCCGAGACAATGCGTGAAGCGGTCTTGCGCAGCTCGTCTTCCAGTTCCATGTTCGGCACGCGCGGCGCCAGGGCCGAGGGTTTGTAATCCAGGGCAGCCGTCAGCTCCACACCGCCGGCAATACGACGGTTACCGATAATCGCAGCGTCGGCGCCCAACTCATCACGTACCAGTTTCATGGCCTGACGCATATCGGCGGCGAAAAAACGCTTCACTTGCATATCCCACTACCTCAGCCGTTGGGCCCTACTGTCGCGACGATAGTCACTTGCTTATTGTCAGGAATTTCCTGGTAAGCCAATACGTGCAAATTCGGTATAGCCAGGCGTCCAAACCGCGACAACATCGCCCGGACGGGGCCAGCCACCAGCAGGATCACCGGATGGCCTTCCATTTCCTGGCGCTGCGCGGCCTCGATCAACGAACGTTGCAGCTTCTCTGCCATGCTTGGCTCCAGCAACACGCCCTCATCAGCGCCCTGCCCAGCCTTCTGAATACTATTGAGCAATATTTGTTCCAACCTTGGTTCCAAGGTGATGACAGGCAGCTCGGAGTCAAGCCCTACAATGCTTTGGACGATTGCACGCGACAATCCGACGCGCACTGCGGCCACCAGGGCGGCAGTATCTTGACTCTTGGCGGCATTGTTGGCGATAGCTTCGGCAATGCTGCGAATGTCCCGCACCGGCACCTGCTCGGCCAACAGCGCTTGCAGCACCTTGAGCAGTTGCGAGGTGGACAGCACACCCGGTACCAGCTCTTCGGCGAGTTTTGGCGAGGCCTTGGCCAGCAATTGCAAGAGTTGCTGGACTTCTTCGTGGCCAATCAGCTCGTGGGAGTGCTTGTACAGAATCTGGTTGAGGTGGGTGGCGACCACAGTGCTGGCGTCGACCACGGTGTAGCCCAGCGACTGCGCCTGGCTGCGCTGGCTGATTTCGATCCATACCGCTTCCAGGCCAAAAGCCGGATCTTTGGCGGTAATCCCGTTGAGGCTGCCAAACACCTGGCCCGGGTTGATCGCCAGTTCGCGGTCCGGGTAGATCTCGGCCTCGGCCAGAATCACCCCCATCAGGGTCAGGCGGTAGGCGCTCGGGGCCAGGTCGAGGTTGTCGCGAATGTGCACGGTGGGCATCAGGAAGCCCAGGTCCTGGGACAACTTCTTGCGCACACCCTTGATCCGCGCCAGCAATTGCCCGCCCTGGTTGCGATCCACCAGGGGAATCAGGCGGTAGCCGACTTCCAGGCCGATCATGTCGATCGGGGTCACGTCGTCCCAGCCCAGCTCCTTGGTTTCCAGGGCGCGGGCCGGCGATGGCAGCAGTTCCTGCTGGCGCGCCACTTCCTGCTGGGCAATCACCTTGATGTTGTTTTGTTTTTTCCAGAACAGGTAGGCACCGCCGGCGGCCATGGCGGCCATGCTCAGGAACGAGACATGGGGCATGCCCGGCACGATGCCCATGATCGCCATGATGCCTGCCGCCACCGCCAGCGCCTTGGGCGAGGCAAACATCTGCCGGCTGATCTGCTTGCCCATGTCTTCGGAGCCCGAAGCACGGGTCACCATGATCGCCGCAGCTGTAGATAACAACAGTGATGGCAATTGCGCCACTAAACCGTCACCGATGGTCAGCAGGGCGTAAACCTTGCCGGCGTCGCCGAAGGTCATGCCGTGCTGGAAGATGCCGACCGCCATGCCGCCGATCAGGTTGATAAACAGAATCAACAGGCCGGCGATGGCGTCGCCGCGCACGAATTTGCTGGCACCGTCCATGGAACCGTAGAACTCGGCTTCCTGGGCGACTTCAAGGCGACGGGCCTTGGCCTGGTTCTGGTCGATCAGGCCGGCGTTGAGGTCGGCGTCGATCGCCATCTGCTTGCCGGGCATCGCGTCGAGGGTAAAACGCGCGCTCACCTCGGAAATCCGCCCGGCGCCCTTGGTCACGACCACGAAGTTGATGATCATCAAGATCGCAAAAACCACGATACCGACCACGTAGTTACCGCCGATCACCACCTCGCCGAAGGCCTGGATCACCTTGCCCGCGGCGGCGTGGCCGTCCTGGCCGTGGAGCATCACCACCCGGGTGGAAGCCACGTTAAGCGCCAGCCGCAGCAGGGTGGCGATCAGCAGGATGGTCGGGAATACCGCGAAATCCAGCGGCCGCAGGGCGTATACGCACACCAGCAACACGACGACCGACAGCGCAATGTTGAAGGTGAAGAACACATCCAGCAGGAACGGCGGCATCGGCAACATCATCATTGCCAGCATCACCAGCAACAACAACGGCACACCCAGATTGCCTCGCGAGAGGTCAGTCAGGGTGCCACGGGCCGTGCTGAGCATTTGAGAGCGATCCACCGGTATTCCTCGTTTCCTTGAAGCAAACTTTTGACGCCGGGAAGCGTCCTGGAGGCGGTATTGCAAGAAGCCTTCCAACTTTTGCTTGAGGAAGCAGATCGTTCCGGCGGCCAGCAACGACATACCGCCGCGTGCACATCACCTGTGGCGAGGGAGCTTGCTCCCGCTGGGCTGCGCAGCAGCCCCGGAACGGCTTGCGCGCTTTGCCTGAATCACCGCGGTAGCTTTATTGGGGGCGCTTCGCACCCCAGCGG
>NZ_JBSVWQ010000080.1:0-25306 GCF_054071215.1 Pseudomonas sp. SDO5522_S412
CGAGTGGTGGGGCAAGAGCGTTTTGCTTACTTTTGACTGGGCCGGCATTCCGGCTGTTCAAAAGTGAGCCGCTGTAAGAGCGGAACCAATCTCAAACATCACCCAAAAACGGATATACCCCCAATCACCCAGCCACCAAATCCCCCACCCGTGCACTGCGCAAATACGTCTGATACAACGCCGCATAAGCCCCCCCACGATCAATCAACGCATCATGCGCCCCAAGCTCAACGACCTGCCCATGCCGAACCACGGCAATCCGGTCCGCATCCCGGATCGTCGCCAGCCGATGGGCAATGATGATCGCCGTGCGCCCCAGACACAGCCTGCGCAACGCCCGTTGAATCCGCCGCTCTGTGTGAATGTCCACCGCCGAAGTCGCCTCATCCAGCACCAGCACCGCCGGGTCCGCCAGATACGCCCGCACCAGGCAAACGAGCTGCCGCTGCCCATGACTCAAATGCGCTCCCAAAGGCCCAACCTCGGTGTGGTACTGATGCGGCAACCGCTCCAATACCTCATCGGCGCCCAGCTCCCGGGCCGCCGCGACCAGGGTCGCGTCATCCGCCAACGGCGCCGCCAACCGCAAGTTGTCGAGAATGCTCCCGCTGAACAACACATTGTCCTGCAACACCACCCCGACATTGCGCCGCAACGCATGCTGGGCCAGCTCCCGCACATCAATCCCATCCAGCCGCACCACGCCCGACTGCACCTCATAAAACCGCGTGAGCAACTGCACCAGCGTGCTTTTCCCATGCCCCGAAGGCCCGACAATCGCCAACACCTCACCCGCAGGAATATGCAAATCCAGCCCATTGATCACCGGCGCCTGCGCACTTGGCACATAACTGAAACCCACCTGCTCGAACCGCACCTCACCCCGCGCTCGGCCCAAATGGCGCGGTTTAGCGCTGTCGGTAATCTGCGCCTGGGTATCGAGCAACAGGAAAATCCGCTGCGCCGACGCCGATCCGGTGGCGTAGCGTTCAAACAGGTCCGACAGCTCCTGCAGCGGCCCCAAGAACAGGAACACGTAAAACAGACTTTCGGCCACTTGCCCGACCGACACTTCACCGGCCGCCAGCCCATAGCCGCCCACCAGCAATAACAAGGCGATTCCCGCCGAACTCAGCAGCGCCGTAAAGGGCGCAAACCACCCCGAGCGCAAGCTGCCGCGAATCAGTGCATGGTTGAAGTCATCCAACAGCCCGCGATAACGCCGCAGGTTCGGCGTCTCCTGGGCGCACTGCTGCAGCATCCGCGCGCCGCTGACGCTTTCCACCAGGTGTGCGGTAAAACGGCTGCGGTTTTCCGCAACCCGCGCCCAGTTGCGCTGGGAGATCCGCTTGAAACTCCAGGTCGCCAGCACCAGCAACGGTACGGTGGCCACCAGGCTGAGGAAGAAACGCGGGTCGATACGCCACAACATCACCGATGCCAGGCCACAGCGCAGCAAGGCACCGAGCAGTTCAGGCGGGCCCTGGATCACCAAGGGTTCGAGGGCGTCCACGTCGCGGTCAACCCGGGAAATGATCCGCCCGGCACGGGTCTGGTCGAAGTAGCTGACGCTCAAGCCCTGGACATGCGCAAACACCTGCACCCGCAGGGCGTTCAACACGCGGATCGCCGCGCCACCGGCAACAAACTGCGAGACCCCGGCCAGCAGGAATCGCACCAGCCAACTGGCGGCCAGCCCCGCGCCCAGCCATAGCACCAGGCGCTCGTCCAACAGCCAGTGGTCGGCCTGCTGAATCAAGCCACGGTCCAGCAGTTCACGCACGAACCAGGGTCGCAAAAACACCGTGAACACCAGCAACAGCTCAATGCCGATCACCGCGAAAATCGAGCGGCGGATTGGCCTGAGCAGCGGCAGCAAGCGTTTGAACATGCTGCGGTCGAGGGCCTTTTTCGCGAGCATTTCTTCAATTTCGATATCGCTCAAGGCTTTGCCGGCGATTGGATTAGCCATGGTCGATCCCCAGCAGGTCGCGGTAGTGCGGGTGGGTGTGTTGCAGTTCGGCGTGGGTGCCTGTGGCGGCGATTTTGCCGTCCGCGAGCATCAGCACCCGGTCGGCCAGGAGGATGGTCGACAACTTGCTGGAGATCACCAGCACGGTGGTACCGCGCAGTTCTCGTAGGTTGTTCAGTACGTGCCGTTCGCTGATGGCGTCGAGGGCGCTGGTGGCGTCGTCCAGGCACAGGATGTCCGGTTGGCCCAGCAGCGCCCGTGCCAGGCACAGGCGCTGGCGCTGGCCGCCGGACAGGGTCACGCCACGATCACCCAGCGGCGTGGCCAGGCCGTGGGGCAGGCGCAGCAAGATGTCGTCCGCTGCGGCGAGGCGCAGGGCTTCAAGCAATTGCTCATCAGTGGCGTCGGGAGCGTTCAGGCGCAGGTTGGCGGCGAGGCTGCCGGCGAACAGGAAGCTCTCTTGCGGCACCACGTGCACCCGTTGGCGCAACGCACCGAGGTCAAGTTCGCGAATGTCTTGCCAGCCAGCGCCGTCATGGCCCAGCAGCACGCGCCCGGTGCTCACATCAGTGAGGCGTGGCAACAGGCTGGCCAGCAGGCTTTTCCCGGTGCCGGTGGCGCCCACCAACGCGACAATTTCGCCGGGCACCAGGGCCAGCGAGCAGTCATGCAGAATGTCCCGCCCACCGCCGGGAGCGCTGACACTGACGTGCTCCAGGCGCAACCACAGGGGCGAAGCGGGCAGGGTGGCGCTGCCGCTGCGTATCGCTGCGGGGGCGTCCAGCAGTTGCCAGATACGTTCGGCACTGGCCCGGGCATCGGCGAAGGTTTGCATCACCCGGCCAATGCCTTCGATGCGAAATACCAGGGTGGTGGCGATCAGCAGCGAGGTCACCAGTTCACCGATGCCCAACTGACCGGCCGCCACCAGGTGGGCGCCGTAGACCAGGATCCACACATGGCCGAGGGCGACCACGGCCTGGGGCAGCGGAATGCGTGAACTGGAATAGGCCAGCGCCTGGCGGGCCAAGCCTGCGAACACTGCAACCTGTTCGGAAAAACCCTGGATACGGCTCTGCTCAAGGGCAAAGGATTTGATCACACGCACCCCGCCGATGCCTTCACTGAGGTCCTGGTTGACGCGGTCGTAGGCCGCGCCGACGCTGCGGTCGAGTTCAACCAGGCGTTCGGTTTGCATCACGAAAATCCACAGTCCGGTGACGGTCAGCAGCAGCGGTACCAAGCCCAGCCACGGGTTGTACCAGCTCAACAGACCCACGGTGGCCAACACCACCAGCGGGGTTTCCACCACCTGGCGCCAGAAGGTGATCAGCGCGTCACGCACCTTGTCGGCATCGCGGGTGGTGCGGGTGATCATCTCGCCCATGCCGTGCTGCCAGTGATAACCCAGGTGCAGGCTTTGCACCTGGGCGAGGATGCGTTCGCGCAGGCGTGTCAGCAGTTCCTGGCTGAGCACCAGGGACATGACGCTGGCGGCGTATTGCAGCGCGCCACGGCCCAGGGCCACGGCGAGCATCAGCCACAGCCAGTGCCAGCCAAGGCTGGCATCGAGGCTGCCGTCGGCGTGGCGGATCACTGCGCGACCGGCGCTGACATCGTTGACCGCATGGCCGATCAGCCATTGTTGCCAGACCAGGCCGAGGTTGATGGCCACGAACAGCCCGGCGACCAGAGCGAAGCGCCAGGGCATTTCGCGGTAGATCGCCAGGCTGCGCAGAAGGGGGTGTTTTTCGATCATGAAAAGCTCATTGGGTTTATTGATCCTTCCCAAACTGTGGCGAGGGAGCTTGCTCCCGCCGGGTTGCGAAGCGACCCCAAAAACAGGGCCTGCTGCGCAGTCCAGCGGGACCAAGCTCACTCGCCACAGGGATGTGTTGGGCTGGTCTAGCGAGTGGTAGCGCCCTGGGTTTCCTTGGCATTGAGGATCGCCGTGTACTCCCCCGGATCAATCCCGTTCAGGTAGTAGTTGCCCACATGGTGCAAGCGCCAGCGAATCGGGTCGTGGGTGGTATGCACCCGGGCGTTGCGCCAGAACCGGTCGAGGTTCCATTTGCTCAGCGACGAACTGGCCCCCAGCAACGAGAAAATATCGCTGGAGATCTTCAACGAAGCACTGTCCGAATGCGCCCGTGCCGTGGCCACCGACAGGATCAATTCGTCCTGCAGTTCCTTGTTCTCCGGGTCCAGCTCATGTGCGTCGAACACCCGCGCCGCATCCCGCAACAGCGACTCGGCTGCACGCAGGGCCACCGCGTATTCGCCGATCTGCTTGATGATGTGCGGCTCTTCATTGGCGTGGTCCACGCCGCTTTCCACCCAGGGCCGGGCGTTGTGCTTGAGGTACTCCACCGCCGCGGTCAGCGCGCCCGAGGCAATCCCGGTATCGATCGCCGCATGCAGGATCTGCGGGAAGGTCAGGCCGGTGCGTTTCATCGGGCCCTTGCGCTTCGAAACGAAGTCTTCATCCAGCTCGATATTGTCGAAATTCACCGTGCCGCTGACCGAGTTTTTCTGGCCGAAGGCTTCCCAGTCATCCACCAGGGTCAGGCCCGGTGCGTTGCGGTTGAGCAGCACGCCGGCGCCGCCGTCATCCGAGGCCGCGGTCAGGGAGATCCATTCGGCAAGGTAGGAACCGGTGGAGTAGAACTTGCTGCCATTGAGTACCAGCTTGCCATCTGCACGCCGCTCGACGCGGGTCTTGAGGGCGAACTTGTTCTTGCCGCCGACTTCCGCCAGGGCGTTGCCAAAGCGCTTGCCGGCCAGCACATCGGCCACCAGGCGATCACGCACCGCATCCGGATAGCCGTTGAAGATGCCCCGCAGCATCACGTTGTGAATCTGCAGCAACTGGCCCACACCACCATCGGCCACCGAGACCAGGCGCACGGTTTCGACGATGGTTTGCACCGAGGCCCCCAGCCCGCCGAATGCCTTGGGCACACCGATGGCGGTCAGGCCGCTTTGGGACAGCAGTTGCGCCTGGCGCCACGGCAACTGGCCGTTCTGGCTGCTGTCGGCGGCAATCGCGGCGATCTCCACGGCGATCTCCTTGGCTGCGGCAATGGCTTCGGCCTCGCTGTGCAGTTGGCGTACCGGTACCTGTTCGAACGTACTCATAGTTTCTTCCCCTGATTTGGCCCGTGTGTTTAAGCCCCTCTGCAGGAGCCGGCTTGCCAGCGATGGACTCAAGTGCACCGCGTAAACCCGTCAGTACACGTCATCGTTAACCACCATCGCTGGCACGCCAGCTCCTACAGGGGATTGCGCTGGATGTCGGGCATTGAAGGTGCCTTGAGCAAGTTCTGCGCCAATGCCGAAAACCACCCCTGGCGGGGCCTGCGATAACGGAGTGTTGCTGGGGCAGCAGTGGCGAACGGGTGACTGCTGGGCCAGCAGCAGCGCTGCTGACAGGCCAGCAACAGTACTTCGACTCTTTGCGCCAAAGCCCTGCAAACCGGGGCTTTGGCCAATTGGCACGGCCTCTGCAATACCTCCATGGACTGCCTTGCCCAATTCAATGGAGCTGCCCATGACCCTTTCCGCGATCCTGCCCAAGCCAGCGCTTGAGCAGATCTGGTTTACCCGCTGCCCGGTACCGACCGCCTCCGGCATCGCCTACAAACTCGGTTGGCTGGGCGACGAATTCGCCGCCGACGGCCTGTCAGTCTCGACCTTGCAGGAGGCCCGTCAACTGGGCCATCACCACTACGATCACGAGCTGCCGGGGCTGTTTCGCGAAGGCGGTAATGTGCCGGCATTGGCCGCCCGTGCCGCCGGCGCGCCGAGCCGTTTGATCGGCCTGACCTGGATCGAGGAATGGCAAACCATCCTGGTCCGCCCGGACTCCGGCATCACGCGTCCCGAGCATTTGAAAGGCAAGCGCCTGGCCTTGCCGGCCTGGGGTGACAGCCGTCCGGGGAGCATCGCCCGGGCCATGAGCCTGCACGGTTACAAAGGCGCGTTGAGCCTGGCCGGCCTGGGCTTTGATGACGTGCAACTGGTGGAGGTCGCGCTGCACGATCAGGAGCAGGCGCCCAACCCACAGGAAGGTTTGCAACGCCTGTGGTCGGGCCTCGATTACCTGGCGCGCGGCGAAGTGGACGCGGTGTACGTCAAGGGCGCTTCGGCCGCCGACGCCGCGCGCCGTCTGGGCCTGGTGGTGGGCATCGACCTGGACCTGATCGCCGAGCCGCGCTACCGCATCAACAACGGCACGCCGCGCCCTATCACCGTCCACCAGAGCTTGCTGGACAATCACTTTGACCTGGTGGTGCGTTTCCTCGCACAAACCCTGAACGCGGCTGACTGGGCCGCGAACAATCGCGACGGCCTGAACGCGATTCTCGAAAAAGAAACCCGCGCCGGCAGTGCCGGTGTGGCCGAGGCCTATCGCGGTGATTTCCATACCACCCTGGCGCCGGACCTGTCGGCCCAGCGCCTGGATTTCCTCGGCATCCAGAAAGACTTCCTGTACCTGCACGGCTTCCTGGAGCGCGATTTTGCGATCGCCGACTGGGTCGACCCGCGCCCTCTGCAAGCTGCCCATGAACTGTTGGCCAAGCGCCGCGCCTGAACCCGGAGAAACTGCCATGACTGCCATTGTCCACGCCCAACCGATCACCCAGGAACTGCAGGCCTTTATCGACAAGGTCCTGCTGGAAGCCGAAGAAGCCTTCACGGTCTTCCGCGAAACCAACACCATCACCGCCAACGGCACCGTGGGCTTTATTGAGCGCGTGCCGGGCCAGGAACTGCTGGTGTCGGTCAACTACGGCGGCCCGTGGAACTACCGCAAGCCGCTGCAGGCCACCGTCACCGACTTTGCCGGCAACGTGATTGTCGGCAAGGGCAAGGGCGGCCTGGGGCGCTACACCAAGCTGTTCCAGCAGCATGCAGACGTGACCACCGTCTCCCACGTGCACTCGCCGTACCTTGGGGCCTGGGCCCAGACCCACCGCACGCTGCCGTTCCATTACGTGCCGGTGCAGCGTTACCAGTTGGCGCGGGAACTGCCGGTGTACATCGACCGTCGCCAGCAGGAAGTGGATTTCATCCTCGACAAGATCGCGGAAAACCCCTTCAACCTGGCGATCCTCGAAGCCAACGGCGGCTCCACGGTGTGGGGCAAGCAGGGGTTGCGGGCCACGGCTGAGTTCATCCTGTTGCTGGAGGAGGGCGCGCAACTGCAATTGCTGGCGGATGCCCTGGGCGGTTCGCGGGCATACGGGCCGGGGGTGTTGACCCAGCAGTGGAAGATGAGTGGGTTGTTTGAGCAAGCCACGGCGCTGGGCCTGGTCCCCGCCATCGACCGCAAAAACTGAACACACCCTTATCACGGTGACTGAAACCACCACGACCCCTGTAGGAGCCGGCTTGCCGGCGATAGCGGTGCATCAGGCGACATTCCTGTTGGATGTGCCACCGTCATCGCCGGCAAGCCGGCTCCTACAAGGGGCGGTTCCATTCAAGGATGTTGCCCCATGGCGGTAAAAATTCTCTGGTACCTCACCACCCCCGACGGCCCTTATCCATGGGAGCCCGAAGGGCGCTGGAAGACCGACTTCCAGCATCTCAAGCAACTCGCGGTCGCCAGTGATCGCCTGGGTTTCTACGGCTCGCTGCTGGGCTCCAGCCCCAACGAAAGCCTGGCGGTGGCCGCCTCGCTGATCGACGCCACCCAGCGCCTGCGTTTCCTGGTGGCGCAACACCCGGGCGAGCTGTCACCGGCAGTCCTGGCCAAGTGGGCCCTGACCTTCGACCAATTCTCCAATGGCCGCCTGCTGTTCAACGTGGTCAATGGCAATGATGCCGGCCTGGCGACCCTCGGCGTGCATTACCCCCACGATGAGCGCTACGCCTTCAGCCTCGAATACTGGCGCGCCTTCCAGGGCTTCTATGCCGGCGATACTCGGGGTTATGACGGCCAATACATCAAGCTCGCACCGCGTGCGCCCGGAGCGGCCAAGCATCCGCTGGGCGGCTGGCATCCGCCGTACCAGAAACCGGGCATCCCGCTGTGGGGCGCCGGCACCTCGGGGCCAGGGGTGGAACACTCGGTGCAATTGCTGGACGTGTACCTGAGCTTCGCCAATACGCCGCCGAAGCTGGGGGACAAGTTCCGCAAGGTCGCCGCCGAAGCCGCGAAGATCGGCCGTGAGCTGACCTTCGGTACCCGCCTGCAAATCATCGTGCGCGAGACCGAAGAAGAAGCCTGGGCCCACGCCGAGAAACTGCTGCAACGCACCTCGCTGCAAACTGCGCGCATTGCCATCGAGCGCCAGTTGCCACCCGGGGTGAGCTTCGAGGATTACCACAGCGACGACCCGCAAACCCAGCGCAACGTCGAGACCATTCGCGCCGGCCGCCTGCCCACGGCTCGCGAGCTGGAGATCTACCCCAACGTGTGGCTCGGCCCGAGCCTGTTCGGCTTCAACATCCTCGGCCCGGCCGCCGGCACTTACCTGGTGGGCAGCGCCGAACAAGTGGCCGAGCGTATCCGTGAGTACGAAGCTCAGGGCACCTCGGCGTTCATCCTGTCGGGTTTCCCGCTGATCGATGAGGCGCACCGGGTAGCAGACCTGCTGTTCCCGTTGCTCGACCTGGACCATGGTTTTGATGTGCCGCGTCTGAACGCCGTGCAGCAGCAAGAGGCGTAGCTGATGAGCGAAGGATTTTCCCGCCGAGTGTTTCTCGGCAACAGCCTGGCCATCGGCGGCGGCTTGCTGCTGGGTGGTTGTGACAGCGGGGCGGCGCCGGCGGCGGTGTTGTCGACCACACCGACCACCGGCGGACGCCTGCGCATCGGCATTATCGACGGCGACCAGTCCGGCAACCTCGATGCCCACAAGCCGGTGGGCGGCGGGATCATTCGCGGCTGGGCGCTGTACAGCAAGTTCTGGGAATGGAACACCGACGTCAGTACCCGCCTGGCCCTGGCCGAGTTCGCCGAGCCGAACGCCGATGCCAGCGCCTGGACCATCCGCATCAAGCCGGGCCTGGAGTTCCACCACGGCAAGACCATCGGCGCCGACGACATGCTGTTCTCGCTGCTGCGTCTCACCGATCCGAAACTTGCCTCGCCGTTTGCCGGACTGGTGGGCGCCATCGACCGCAATGCGCTGCGCAAGCTGGATGAGCGCACCATCGAAATCCGTTTCAAACAGGGCCAGAGCTTTTTCCCGCTGGATGAAACCCTGATCAGCTTCGGCGGCATCGTGCCCACCGACTACGACCCCATCACCAATCCGGTGGGGGCCGGCCCCTACAAACTCAAGCGCTTCGTGCCCGGCCAGCGCTCGCTCTACAGCCGGTTCGAGAATTACTACAAACCCGGCCAGCCTTATGCCGACGAACTGGAAATCATCGAATTCAAGGACCAGGTCTCGCGGGTGGCCGCATTGCGTGCCGGGCAGATCGATGTCGCCAGCGGCGTGCAGGCCGAGCACAGCGCGCTGCTCAAGGCCGACTCGCGCCTGTCGCTGTGCGTGTCGCCCAGCACCTCGTTTACCGGCTTCAACCTGAACCTGGCCAAGCCGCCGTTTGACGACGTACGGGTGCGCCAGGCGTTTCGCTTGCTGGCTGATCGGCAAGAGTTGGTGGACCGGGGCCTCAACGGTTTCGGGCGCATCGCCAATGACCTGTATTCGCCCCACGACCCCACCTACAACCACGACATTGCGCAGCGCCCCCATGACCTTGAGCAAGCGCGCTCGCTGCTGCGCCAGGCCGGGCAGACCGATCTGCGGGTGGAACTGACGACCCCGTCCGGCGCCGGCGTTAATGCCGCTTTGGTGTTTGCGCAACAGGCGAAGAAGGCTGGCGCGGAGGTTCGCGTTACCCAGGTCGACGGCGCGGTATTCAACGGCCCGCAGCGCGAGCAGTGGCAACTCTCACCGGGTTCGACCCCGGCCCGTGGCTTCCTCGCATCGGCGTTGCACAACGACGCGCCCTTGGCGATCTACAACCGCAGCAACTTCCATGACCAGCGTTTCGATGCGCTGTATCGCCAGGCCCTGGCCCAGCCGGATGTGCAATTGCGCAAAGGCCTGGTGCACGAGGCCCAGCAGATTCAACACGAACGCGGTGGCCTGCTGATCTGGGGTTTCAACGATGTGCTGGACGCCGCCTCGGTACGGGTCGGCGGCCTTGCGCCGGAACAGACCACCTTCGCCTCCTGGCGCTTTGACGAGCTGTGGTTGAACCATGTCTAAACCCCTGCGAACGCCGGCCTGGTTATCGTGGTTTATCGGCCGCCTGGGCTACGGCCTGCTCACCGCGTGGGTGATCAGCCTGGTGGTGTTTATCGCCACCCAGGCGCTGCCATCGGACCCGGCCCGGGTGATCCTCGGCCCCGACGCGCCACTGGAAAGCATCCTCACCCTGCAACATCAACTGGGGCTGGACCAACCGATCCTGCGGCAATATCTGCGCTGGCTCGGCTCGGCCCTGAGTGGCGACCTCGGGGTGTCACTGGATTCCAACGCGCCGGTCGGCAGCATCCTGTGGGGGCGTTTCGGCTACACCCTGGCGTTGCTCGCCGGGGTGATCGCCGTGGTGGTGCCGGCGGCGCTGGGCCTCGGTGTGTACCTGGCGCTGCGCCGCGACAGCCACCTCGACCGCTGGAGCCTGTCGTTGCTGATTTTCCTCAAGGCCACGCCGGGCTTTCTGTTGGCCATCGGCCTGGTGCTGCTGTTTTCCATGCCGCATATGGACTGGTTGCCGGCGGTGTCGATCCTCGACCCGGATCAGTCGCTATGGCGCCAGTTGCCGTTCCTGGCGCTGCCGGTTGTGGCCCTGAGCCTGTCAGCGCTGCCGTACCTCACGCGCATGGTGCGCGCCGCGATGATCGACGCGCTGGAGTCCGACTACGTGATCGCCGCACGGCTGCGGGGCATTCCCCATTGGCGGATCGTGTGGCGGCATACCTTGCCCAACGCGCTGGTCCCGGCGATCCAGGGCGTGGCGCTGACCTTGCGCACGCTGATCGGCGGCGCAGTGCTGGCCGAAGTGATCTTCAGTTACCCCGGCATCGGCACCGCGCTTAACGCGGCGATCCAGATGCGCGACTTGCCGATGATCCAGGCCATCGTGCTGGTGATCACCCTGGCGGTGGTGCTGATCAACCTGTTGGCCGACCTGTTGACGGTGCTGCTCACGCCCAAGCTGCGCACGGCCCGTCGCGTGACCCTGATTTCGCGCAACCGCCGGGGCATCACCCCGTGGTGGCGGCGCTCCCGAGGTGATGCATGAGCAAGACGCGAATTTCCCGCTGGCTGGCCGAACCGCAAACCCGCAAGGGCGCGCTGATCACCTTGCTGGTCATTGCCGTGGCGCTGTTCGGTCCGTTGCTGGCGCCCCATGGCTCGACGGACATGGTCGGGCCGGTGTACGGCGCGCCCACGGGGTGGGCGCTGCTCGGGTATGACTTCCTGGGGCATGACGTGTTGTCGCGGCTGCTCAGCGGCGGCCTCTCGGTGCTGTGGATGTCCGTGGCGGCGGCGAGCATTGCCCTGGCCGTCGGCAGCACCCTAGGCTTGCTCGCGGGGCTGTCGCGGCGGCGCCTGGACCAGTTGATCACCTGGCTGGCGGACGTGTCCCTGGCGTTTCCCGACCTGATCCTGGTGTTGTTGATTGTCTCGATGCTCGGCCGCGCGCCGTGGTTGATCGTGCTCACGGTGTCGATTGCGTTTATCCCGGGGGTGATCCGCCTGGCGCGGGCCAGCGCGGTGGCAGTGGCGGGGCAGGAGTTTGTCGAGGCCGCGCAGATGATGGGCTACTCGCGGCGGCGGATCCTGTTCAAGGAGATCCTGCCGAACATCCTTACGCCGTTGCTGGTGCACTTTGGCAACATGCTGACCTGGGGGGTGGGCATGCTCTCGGGCCTGAGCTTCCTCGGTTATGGCGTGGCGCCGCCGACGGCGGACTGGGGCTTGATGATCAATGAAAACCAGGCCGGGTTGCTGGTGCAGCCCTGGGCGGTGTTGGCCCCCGCCGTGCTGATCGGCGTGTTTGCCTATGGCACCAATATCCTCGCTGAAGGCATCGGCCGCAGCAGCGCACGCCTGGGAGAAAAACAGCCATGAATGCAATCGCGCAGATGACGACGACGGTGCTGCAGGTCAGTGGCTTGCGGGTTGAATTGGCGGGGCAGGTGGACGTGTTGTCCGGCGTGTCTTTCAGCCTGGAAGCCGGGGAAATCCTCGGGCTGGTGGGTGAGTCGGGGTCCGGCAAGACCACCTTAGCTACCGCGCTGCTGGCCCATGCCCGACGCGGCGCACGGATTGTCGGTGGCCAGGTGCATGTCGCGGGCCAGGCGTTATTGGGCCTGGAAGGTGAAGCGTTGCGCCGTGCCCGTGGCAGCCTGATCGGTTATGTCGCCCAGGACCCGGCCACGGCGCTCAACCCGGCGTTGCGCATTGGCAGCCTGTTGGATGAAACCCTGGCGGTGCATCAACTGCGCCTGGACAAGGCGGCGCAGCGACAGCGCATCATTGAAACCTTGCGTGATGTCGGCTTGCCGGATGACCCGCAGTTCTTGCGCCGTTTCCCTCATCAACTGTCCGGCGGCCAGCAACAGCGAGTGATGCTGGCCCTGGCGTTTGTCCTGCAACCGCGGCTGATCGTGCTGGACGAACCGACCACCGCCCTGGACGTCACCACCCAGGCGCATATCCTCGCCACCTTGCGCCGCTTGTGCAAAAGCCAGGGCGTGGCGGCGGTGTATGTGTCCCATGACCTGGCGGTGATCAAGGACCTGGTGGACCGGGTGATGGTGATGTACGCCGGGCGGATTGTTGAAACGGCTACTCGGGACGCCTTGTTCAGTCGGCCATCCCATCCCTACACCCGGGGCTTGTTGGCGGCGATTCCCGATGTGGCCGGGCGCCGTGAATTACGGGCGATTGGCGGGCATGCCCCGGCGCCTGGGCAGCGGCCTCAAGGCTGTGGCTTCGGGCCGCGGTGCGAGCGTTTTCGGGCAGGGTGTTCGCAGCAGGAACCGCTATTGCAGCCGCTGTCGCCAGGGCATGAAGTGGCGTGTCTTGCACCCCATGATCAGCCGCTGCAGCGCATCGCCCTGGCGCCGATTGCTGCGGTGGACGCGCGCACCGACAAGGCCTTGCTGGAAATCAGCGGGTTGAACGTGGCGTACGACCGCCAGGTGCTGTTTGACGTGTCCCTGCGATTGCTGCCGGGGGAGTGCCTGGCGCTGGTGGGCGAGTCCGGTTCCGGCAAGACCAGCCTGGCGCGGGCCGTTGCCGGGTTGGGGGAGAATGCCGAAGGCGAGCTGCGTTACGCGGGGCAACCGCTGCCGTTACAGGCACGGCAGCGCGAGGCGGGCTTGCGGCACCAGATTCAGTACATCTTCCAGAACCCGTACCGGGCATTGAATCCCCGGCAGACGGTGTACCAAACCTTGAGCGCACCGCTGGAGCACTTCTTTGCGGTTAAAGGCAGTGCCGCGCGTGAGCGGGTGGAGGCGGTGCTCAAGCGGGTGTCGCTGCCGGCTTCGGTGGGCGAGTTGTATCCCCATAGCCTGTCCGGCGGTGAGCGCCAGCGCGTGGCAATTGCCCGGGCATTGCTGTGCGAACCGAAGCTGCTGATCTGCGATGAAATCACCTCGGCGCTGGACGTCTCGGTGCAGGCGTCGATTCTGGATTTGCTGCGCCAGTTGCAGCGGGACGGGTTGACGTTGCTGTTCGTCACCCATGACCTGGGCGTGGTGCGGGCGATTGCCGACCGGGTGTTGGTGCTGAAGGTCGGGCGGGTGGTGGAGCAGGGCGCGGTGGATAGCGTGCTGGATCAGCCGCAGGCGGCGTATACGCAGACATTGCTGGAGCATTCGCCATCGCTGGGCTGATTGGCACTGCTGCGCAGTGATCGCCGGCAAGCCGGCGCCTACGGTAAAAGGCGCACACCTGTAGGAGCCGGCTTGCCGGCGATAGCGGAGGCCGCCTTTACGCGGCCTTGCGGCGCCGAGCCTCTTCGCGCACCGCCGGGATGATCCACCGCCCATAATCCACGGTGTCATACAGCGGGTCGTACCCCCGGTTCAAAAACGTCGTGACCCCCAGATCCACATAATCCAGCAGCGCCTGGGCCACGGTCTCCGGTGTGCCCACCAATGCCGTGGTGTCGCCATACGCCCCAACGGCCGTCGCCGTCGGCATCCACAACGCGCGGTCATGCCGATCGCCTAAAGCCGCCGCTGCCAGCAACCGTTCCGATCCCGTTCCCTTGATCCGCTTCTGCCACGGGCTGCCCGCCGCGAACTGCGGGTTGGCCTTGATCTGCTCCAGAATCTGCTCGGCCCGCTGCCACGCCAGTTCCTCGGTCGCGCCCAAGATAAGGCGCACCGACAAACTCACCCTTGGCGCCTGTACACCCGCCGCACTGGCCGCCGCCTTGAGCTTGGCAATCTGCTCCGCCACACCGCTCAACGGTTCGCCCCACAGCGCATACAGGTCCGCATGCTTGACCGCAATCTGGTAGGCAATGTCCGACGAGCCGCCAAACGAAATCGGGATATGCGGCTGTTGCAGCGGCTTGACCGGGGAAAACGCGCCCTTGATGTTGAAGTACTTGCCCTCGAAGTCGAAAGGCTCCTCGGCGGTCCAGGTGCGCCGCACGATCTCCAGGTATTCGTCGGTGCGTTGGTAGCGCTCGGTCTTGTCCAGCAGGAAGTCGCCTTCCTGGGGTTCGGCGGTGATGCCGGTGATGGCATGCAGGCGAATGCGCCCGCCGCCGGTGGTGTGGTCCAGCGTGGCAAACGCGCGGGCTGCGACCGTCGGCGCAGTGAGCCCCGGGCGGTGGGCGATCATGAAGCCCAGGCGCTCGGTGTGCGCCGCCGCGTAGGCGGCGATTTGCAGGCTGTCGGCGCTGCCGGGCCCGCTGGCGATCAGTACCCGGTCAAAGCCTGCGTGTTCATGGGCGCGGGCGTGGTGGCGGATAAAGTCGAGGTCGAAATCCGAGCTGCGCACGCCACGGGTCTCGGACCATTGGCGGGGGAAGATCATGCCGACAAATTCAATGGACATGCTGGGGCTCCTTTGAGGGTTAGAACTGGTAGTCGACCTGGGCCAGCAAGGTGCGGCCCGGCATCGGTTGCAGGAAGGTGTTGGTGGAGCCGGCCAGGCCGCTGACGAAGTTCAGTTCGTTGGTCAGGTTCAGCACGCGCAAGGTGGTGCTCCACTGCGGCTGGCGGTAGTACACGGCAAGGTCGAGGTTGTATTCGTTGGGGATCTTTACGGTCTTGCTCAGGTTCAGGTACCAGTTGCTGGTCCACCAGCCGGACAGCTCGGCGCCAAAGCCCGAGTCGAAGCGGTAGTCGACGTAGCCACTGGCGGTGTATTCGGGAATCTGCACCGCGTCGAAACGCCCGGAAGGTCGCTGGTTGAGGCTGTTGTTATCGCCGAACACCGTGCCGTTGTCGGGCACGAACCCGGCCGATGCAAATCCCGCCTGGGAGGTGAATTCGTTGTAGGCATTGAGCTTGGACAGGTTCAGGCCGCTGCGCAGGTGGTCATCCGGCTGATAGCGCACGGTGGCTTCCACGCCCTTGATCACCAGCCGCGCGATGCTGTTGTTGCTGTCTGGCGCCTGGTCCCGAGCCTGCTTGAACGCGGCCAGGGTCATGAACAATTGGTTGGGCACCGCTTCGACCTTCACGCCCACTTCGTGCAACACGCTCAGGCTTTGGAACGCCAACGGGTTGAGCTGGTTGGCGCCACTGCCGCTGCCCCAGCCCAGGCCGTTGGAGAAGAACCCGGTGTTGACCGCCAGCGAGCGATCGAAGGTGTAATACAGCGTGGTGTTTTCCGTGGGCTTGACGTAGGGGCTGACCTGGAACGCGAACAGCCGGTAGTTGTCGCTGTCCTTGCGCGGGTTGCCGCCGGCGAGCACGAACGGGTTGTCGATCTCGGCCTCGATCCAGCTGCGGCTGGCACCGATGTTCAGGCCGAAGTAGTCGCCGTACTTGAGGTTGTGCTGGCTGAACAGGGTCTTGGTGGTCCAGGTGCTTTCGGCGGTGTAGGGCGCTACAGACTCGGCGTAGAGCCCGTGCCCGGCCGGGTACATCGGCGGCAGGTTCAGCCAGCCGTAGTAGTTGGAATACTGCGGCACGCCGGGCTGGCCGATCCATGCGCCATTGCCGCCGGCGGGGTTGGCACCGGTAAGGCCCAGCAGGTCGCCGGGGTTCTTGCCCGAGGGGTTCTGGGTCAGGTCATAGGCGTTGATGGTGGAGCCGAAGCTGTTATTGGCCGCAATCGATTGGTTGAATTCGCGGCGATAGATCAGGCCGGTGTTGCTGTCATCCCGCAGGGTCCAGCCGCCCAGGCGGGTTTCATTGCGCGAGCGGAATTCGAAGCGGTTGTCGAAGATGTTGTCTTTGGACTGCACCTGGAACGAACCCACGGCGTCGGTGATGTCCTTGGAGCGTTCGTAGAACGTGCTGTTGGCCAGCGTGATGGTGGGCGACAAGTCGGCCTCGACGCGCAGTTGCGTAGTAAAGCGCCGGGAGCTGCTTTCGTCTTCCTTGCGTTGCCCGGTTTGCGAGGACAGCGAGCGTTCGCCGTTGCCCGCCAGCGTCGGGTCATACACCCAGCCCCGCAGGCTGCCGGGGTTGCTCTGGGTGTTGGGCGAGGCGGTCTGGAAGCTGCCGTCCACCACGCTGTATTGGCCCTGGGCATTGCGCTGGCGCTTGACCCAGCCGAGGGTTGGCGCATCGGCGGCGCCAGAGGCCAGCACCGGCGACCACAGGGTGTTGCCGTTCTGGATAATCGGCGTGGCGCGCCCGGCGTAGTATTTGCCGTTGTCCACCAGGTCCTGGGTGGCGCGGTTCCAGCCGTGGGTGATGTTGTAGTCGTAGTAGTTGTCGTAGCTGGCGTTCCAGTCCACCCGCACGTTGTCGTTGCGCCAGGCGAGGGCGCCGTAGAACGCGTCGAAATTGTTGTCGACGTTGTCGTAGAAGTCCTGCTGGCGCTGCTTGGTGATGCTCAGGCGGTAGGCCAGGTTGTCGCTCAGTGGCCCGGTATTGTCGATGCTGAATTTGTTGGAACTGCGGGACGTGCCGTCCGGTATCCACGAGCCCAGTTCACCGCTGAGCTTGGTCTTGAACTCATTGAAGTCGGGTTTTTTGCTCAGGTAGTTCACATAGCCGCCGCTGCCGGACACCGAACCGTAGGTGACCGACGACGGCCCGGCGACGATGTCGGCGCCTTCGTAGGCGTTGAAGTTCGCCGGGTGGCGCACGCCGTAACCGCGCTGGCCGTCCTGGAACACCTCGGAGCCCTGGGCGCGAAACTGCGGGGCGATGCCGGCGTTCTGGCCGCCGCCCCGGGTGATGCCGGGGGCGTATTTGACCAGGTCATCGGCGCTGCGGATCGAGTCGTTGGCCAACTGCTCAGCGTTGATCTGCACCACCGAACGCGGCGTGTCGAGGACCTTGGTCTCCGTGCCGCCGTACACCGACGTCGGCGGGCGGGTGGGCAGGGCATCATCATCGGACTGGCTGGCACTGGCCTGCACGGTCACGGTTTGCAGTTGGGTATCGGCGGCAAACGCCTGGATTGGCAGGCTTGCGGCCAGCAGCAGAGGTAAACGCAAGGCGATAGCGTGCATGGCAGAAATGCCCCATAAAAAACAATGAAGAGCGCACGGTCCCTTGTAGGAGCCGGCTTGCCGGCGATGAGGCCCTTGAGCCCTGCGCCGGTCGACCGGACGCCATCGCCGGCAAGCCGGCTCCTACAGGGCGATGCGTTGTAAGTGGGTCAGGCCGTGTCTTTGAGCCAGAGCTTTTCAAAGCGCCAGGTGCTGAACAGCGACTCTTCCGACTGCGCCCCGCCGACGCGGGTGGAAACGCTGTCGAGCAAGTCGGCGTAGCCCCAGATCAGCATCCCGCCGCGCTCGTACTGGATCTGCTGGACCTGATGCACCAGGGCCTTGCGTTTTTCCAGGTCGGGCTGGGCCATGGCGGCCAGGAACAGCTCGCTGAATTGCGGGTCGTTGAAGTGGGTCTTGTTGGACACCGCAAACGGCGCGTCGGTATGGATCGCACTGGCCAGGAACGGCGCGCCGATGCTGCCGCCGGTGCTCAGGGTCCAGTCGTTTTTCAACGGGCCCTGGAAAGTCGCCAGGTCCACCTGCTTGACCTTCAGGGTCACGCCAATGCGCTTGGCCTGCTCGGCCAGCACCAGCGCCGAACTCAAGCCAGGCCCCGGTGTGGTGATCAATTCCACCTCGAGGTTTTCCTGGCCGGCGTCCTTGAGCAGTTGCGCCGCCCGTTGCGGGTCGTAGGGGCGTGGCCCGAGGTCGTGGTTGAAGGTCGGGTCGCTGGGCGCATACAGGTCATTGGCCACCCGGCCCTGGCCATTCAACGCGCGGCGCACCAGTTCTTCGCGGTCGGCCATCAGGCGAAACGCTTCGCGCACCCGTGGGTCGTTGAACGGCGGCTTGTCGAGGTTCATGTCGAACGACAGCCAGTTACCGGTCACCGAGGTGATCACCTTCAGGCGCGGGTCCTTTTGCAGGATCGGCAACTGCTCGGTGGGCATCACGTTGGCCATGTCGATTTGCCCGGAACGCAGGGCGGCCAGGCGCGAGACCTGATCCTTGAAGTCGATGATCTCCAGCTCATCGGCGTAGGGCTTGCCGTCCTTGTAGTAGTTCTCGAAGCGGGTAAACAGTGAGCGTTGGCCGGGGGTGAAGCTTTTGAGCTTGTAGGGGCCGGCGCCCACCGGGTTGGTGACCGGGTGGTAGTCCACCGGCACGATGCCGCCGAAATTGACCCAGGTTTCTGCCAGCGGCATGTAGCTACGCCCCTCCCGGAAGCTCAGGCGCACGGTGCGGTTGTCGAGCTTGACCAGGTTGTCGCGGTCCACCCAGTGCAGCAGCGCCGCGTAGGGCGAGGCCAGCTGCGGGTCGGTGAGGCGGCGGATCGAGAAGATCAGGTCGTCGGCGTCGATGGTCTTGCCGTTGTGGAATTCCAGGCCGGGGCGCAGGCGCAGGGTCCAGCTGCTGGCGTCGGCATTCGGCTCCGCGAACTCGGCCAGAGCCAGGCGCGGCTGCATCTGCTCGTCCCATTCCCAGAGCTTGCTGTACAACGCAAAGCCGCGAACGATGCCGCTGCCAATGGGTTTGTGGGCATCGAGGTTGCCGCTCTGGTTGCCGTCGAGAATCCCCAGGCGCAGGCGCCCGCCGTAGCGGGGTTGATCGTTGCCGGTGACGTTTTTGGGCGTGTCAGCGGGGCCGCAACCGGCCAGCAGCAAGCCGCCGCCGACGGTCACGCTGTAGCCGAGAAAGTCCCGACGGCTAAGCAGTAGGCTCATGGCATCAGACTCCGGCCGGGCCGTTGGCGGAGCGCAGTTCCAACACCGGCTCCTGGGGACGACTCAACTCGGCGCGTTCACTGCGAAAGTGCGGCAGGATGTGCTCGCCGAGGCGGTAGGCTTCTTCCAGGTGCGGATAGCCGGCGAGGAAGAACAGGTCGATGCCGATGCTGTTGTACTCGCGAATCCGCGCCACCACGTTCTCGTAGCTGCCCACCAGCGCACAGCCCGGTGGAATACCGATGTAGCCAAAACCGGTCCATACATTGGGGTGGATGAAGAAGTCATCGAAGCCCTGGGTCTCGGTTTTTTCGCTGAAGCCGTGCTCGTAGCTGAGCTTGCGCGCCGTACGCAACCCGGCGTGGGCCGCCACGGCCTTGACCGCGCCGCGGGCGATGCCTTCGTCGAAGAAGCGTTTGGCTTCGGTGCGGGCCAGTTCTTCGGTTTCCCGGGTGATCACGTCAATCGACAGGCCGAAGCGAATGTCAGTGCGGCCCCACTTCAGCGCGCGTTCGCGCAGGTCGGCGATCAGGGCGGCGATTTCGTCCGGGTGTTCGGCGCGCATCAGGTAGAAGTCGGCGTGCTTGGCGGCAAACTCCCGGGCGGCGATGGATGAGCCGGCGGTACAGATCAGCGGCAGCTTGGCCTTCTTCAATGGCCCGCGCAGGCCACCACCGTCGGCCTTGTAGAACTTGCCGTCGTAGTGGAAGGACTCGTTGTGCCAATAGCCCTTGACCACGTCCATGAATTCGGTGGCGCGTTCGTAGCGTTCATCGTGGTCGCTGAAGTCGCCGACCTGGCGCTGGATCACGTCCGAGCCGCCGTTGATGATGTTCCACACCAGGCGGTTGCCGGTGGCCCGCTGGTAGGTCGCCGCCTGCTGCACCGCCACCCACGGGGTGTAGTGGTAAGGCTGGAAGGCGGTGACGAATTGCAGGGTACGGGTTTCCCGGGCCAGCAGCGCGCAGACGGTCCACGGTTCTTCGCCGGTGGGCGCGTTGACCATCAGTGCGCCGCCAAAGCCGTTGATCTCCGCAGCCCTGGCGATTTGCCCGAGGTAGTCGATGTAGGTGAAATGATCACCGACACTGAAGCCCGACACCGCGCCGGTGCTGGGCCCGCCGCGATGCCAGTCGCCCCGGTTGCGCGGGTCGCCGGGCAGGAACTGGGTTTCGCCGTGCAAGGGCAGGCGGGTAAAGAATTCGATGCTCATGCAAGCCTCCTGCTTATTGCGCGGTGGGGGCGCAGATCGGGGTGATCGGCTGGTCGTTGATGACTTTGTGGGCAAACGGGATCGAGTCCTTGAGCGATGCATTGACCGTGGCACTGTGGCCCAGGCCTTTGTACAGGTGGCCTTCGACGATGGAGCCAGCCTTGCAGGCGTCCTGCATCAGCTTGACCTGGGTCGCGGCGGCCGGCGTGGTGTCTTCGGCGCCGGTGCCGATGAAAATCGGCTTCGAGGTTTTCAGCGTCGGGTAAGACACCTGCGCCAGCCACGGCGCGAGTTGCTTGCCCTTGTAGTCTTTCTTGGTGTTGGCGATGCTCAGGCCGAGGCCTTCGACATCGCCTTCGAGGGCGAACAGGCAACTGGTACGGGCCTGCTCGAAAATCGGCAGGGCCTTGTCGGTATAGAAGTCGGCGGGGTTGATGCTCGGGTCGTATTGCTGGGCGGCGAGCAACGTGTAGAAGCCGTAGGCCAGGGTGGGATCGACCTTGTTGCGCACTTCCTCGCTGGGGTTCTTCGCGTAGTCGAGGGTGTAGATCACGCCGGTGCCGATGCTGCCTTTCACTCCCAGGTCCGGAGCGTAGGTGGCGGCATAGGCGGCTGCGGCGAAGGCGCCGGCACCGCCCTGGGACTGGCCGACGATCAGCACTTTGTCGGCCAGCCCGGGTACCCCGGCCACCACGGCCTTGGCGGCGTCGAGAATCCCGTAGGCGGCCATGCGACTGTTCAGCAACGGATGGCCACCGGGTACGCCGAGGCCCTGGTAGTCGGTGGCGACGACGGCAAAGCCTTCGGCCAGCCAGCGATTGAGGTAGGCCACGTCACGGTAGGAGCGACCTTGCCACGACGGCGCACACACATCCGCCACGCCCACGGTGCCATGGCCCCAGCTCGCCACTGGCCAGCCACCGGCAGGCGGCGTGCCTTTGGGCAGGAACAACGCGCCGGACACCACGATCGGTGTCTTGTTATCGATGCCGTCGGTGGAGGTGTACAGGATGCGTTGGGCGCTGGCGGCATTGGCCAGGCTCAGGGTGTTGTCCAGCGGCTCGCTGCGCAGCAGTTTGCCGGGAACGGCCGGGATGGCTTTTTCCCAGGTGTAGAAAGCCGAGACGCGGCCATCACCTTGCAGCGGGTCAGGTTTGGGGGCGTAGGTGTCGGCAGCAAACACGCTCATGGACAGGGCCAGGACGCTGAGGCCGAAGGCAAAGGAGTGCGGCAGTTTCATGCTCAATTTCCCTATTACGGATTGGTGCTGACCTGGCCACGCAGGGCCGGCCAGTAGTCGGTGAGTTTCAGGTCGATCAGGGCCTGGTTGGTAAAGCCGGTGGCCAGTGACGGGCCGATGTCGTAGGTGTCGCGAATCAGGTGATTGGCCAGGGCGTAGGTGGTGAGGGCCTGGTAATGAGCCTTGAGTTGCTGGTCGCTTTTTGGCGCCCAGCGATCCTTCCAGGCCACCGGGTCGTTCTGGTCGTCGCGACGCAGCACGCTCTCGGCGGTGCCGGCGCGGGATGACAGTTGGTAATAGGCGTCCTGGTTCTGTGGCTGGGAAATCCACCACGCAGCTTTCACCCAGGCGGTGGCGAGCAATTGGGTGATATCCGGGTGCTGCTGTACGAAGGTCTCGGTGCCCCACAGGTCGGACACCAGCCGCCAGTCGTTGCTGCCTTGCTTGGTCGACCAGATGATCTTGCACACGCCTTTGTCTTCCAGGGCATAGGCCTCGCTGAGCAACACTGCTGCGTCGACCTTGCCGGCAGACACAGCCGCGGCGCCGACTTGCGGGTTGAGGTTGGCAATCTTGAAATCGTCGAGCTTCAGGCCCTTGCTGGCCAGGAAGTTGCTGAAGGCGAACTCCCATGGCCGACCGCGATGCAGCGCCAGGCGCTTGCCCTTGAGGTCTTCGATGGTGTTCGCGGCGGAGCCTTCCGGTACCACCAGGTAAATATTGTTGCCGCTGCCACCGGGCACGATCAGCTTGCCTGGTACGCCACCGGCGCCGGCAATTACCGAGGGCAGGTCACCGCGTACGGCGAAGTCCAGGCTGTTGTTGCTGAAGCCTTCGTTGATCTGCGGCCCGGCGCCGGCATGGGGCAGGGCGATCCACTCCAGCTTGACCCCGCGCTCACGCAGTTGCGCTTCGAGCCAGCCGTCTTCGATGACGCGCCCGGCGATGCCGCCGAACACCGGTTTGCCGCCCTGGGTGTAGGCGACGATCGCGATCTTCACCGACGCCGGTGGCGCCTGTTCGGCCAGCACGCCGGTGCTGACCAGCACAGCGAACATGGTGGCGATGCTGTTGCGCCAGAATCTTTTCATTGGGATCTCCCTGCTAAGTGATCGCGACCCCCTGTAGGAGCCGGCTTGTCGGCGAAAGCGTCCGTTTAGTCGGTGCAAGGCTTTAGGGCCTCTTCGCTGGCAAGCCAGCTCCTACAGGGCAGGTGGCGTTGAGAGGGAGAGAGCAGATTGCATGCCATCAGCCGAAAAACGCGCTGCACGCCTTGTAGAACGTGGCTTTGCGGGTTTTCGAAGAACTGCCTGGCAACGGCTTGGTGTTGATCTGCACACACGCAGGTGCTGGCTGATTGCTGCTCCAGCAGCAGGCGAGGTGCGATGTGTTGGTATATTCGTTTTGGGAATATATAAATATTAATTAATAATTAAATGGTATAGAAAACTTCATGCACTATTGACACGCGCTTTTACTGCCAGGAATGCACCATGTCGCTGATCACCCATCCCAATGCCCGTGAATTGACCAAGTCGGTGCGCGCCACCGTGCTGGTCTTCAAGGACCCGCGCTCACAGGAATTGCTGGCGCGTATCGAGCGCCTGGCCCCCAGTGAGGCCAACACCTTGATCATCGGCGAGACCGGCACCGGCAAGGAATTGGTCGCGCGGCATATCCATCACCTGAGCCGTCGCGGGCGTGAACCGTTTGTGGCGGTGAACTGCGGCGCCTTCGCCGAAACCCTGGTGGAAAGTGAGTTGTTCGGCCACGAGAAAGGCGCATTCACCGGCGCCACCACCCACAAGGCCGGCTGGTTCGAAGCGGCCAACGGCGGCACCCTGTTTCTGGATGAGATCGGCGATTTGCCGTTGAACATGCAGGTCAAATTATTGCGGGTGTTGCAGGAGCGAGAAGTGGTGCGCCTGGGCTCGCGCACACCGATTCCGATCAATGTGCGGCTGGTGGCGGCCACTAACGTCAACCTCGCCGACGCGGTGGTGGCTGGGCATTTCCGAGAGGATTTGTTCTACCGCCTGCACGTCGCCACCATCCGCCTGCCGCCCCTGCGGGAACGGCCCGGCGACATCCTGCCGCTGGCGGAGTTTTTTCTTGAAGAGCACTGCCAGCGCCTCGGCTACAACCGCGCGTCACTGAGCATCGATGCCGAGCGCAAGCTCCTGGAACACAGCTGGCCGGGGAATATTCGCGAGCTGGAAAACGCCATTCACCATGCGTTGCTGGTGTGCCGCAATCAACTGGTGCAGCCGCCGGATTTGCACCTGGTGGACATGCGTTCTTCCGGCATTCGCCAGGACGAGGCGAACCAGGCCGCGCCTGCGATCACTGGGCCGGTGAGCCTGGAGGCGGCGCTCACTGCGTTGTTCGAACAGAACATTCCGGACCTCTACGAGCACATCGAAGAGACGATCTTTCGCGCGGCCTATCGATATTGCCATGGCAACCAGTTGCAGACCGGGCGCCTGCTGAATATCAGCCGCAACATCGTGCGGGCGCGGCTGGAGAAGATCGGCGAGTTGGGCAAACCGGTGCTGCTCGACGGGCAGTGACGGGGGTGTTAGCGTTTCGGGCTTCTCTATCTGTAGAGGGCTCGACGTTGATTCGACTGACCGATTACATCGCTGATTTTTCCCGTTCGCCGCTGGCACCCTGGGTGGATCTTGCGCCGTGGGAGTTGGTGACCCAGGCGCCGGAAATCGTTCGCAAATTGCTGGCGGGGCTTTCTGATGATGACTATGAGATTCATGACGAGATTGCCGTGCACCGTACTGCGGTCGTGGAGGCGGGCGCTGTTTTGAAAGCGCCGCTGATCATCGGCGCCCACTGTTTTATCGCTGCCGGTGCCTACCTTCGCGGCGGTTGCTGGGTGGATGAATATTGCATCTTCGGACCGGGTGCCGAGCTCAAGACGTCCTTTGTCTTCAGCGGCAGCAAGTTGGCGCATTTCAACTTTGTCGGTGATTCGGTATTGGGCCGCGGGGTTAACCTGGAAGCCGGCAGTATCGTGGCCAACTACCGGAACGAGCGTGACGACAAGGAAGTGCAGGTGCGCATTGACGGGCAGTTGCAGCGCACCGGCTGTGACAAGTTTGGCGCGCTGCTTGGGGATCAGTCGCGGGTTGGAGCCAATGGTGTGTTGGCACCGGGAGCGGTGCTTGCGGCGGGTAGTGTGGTTAGGCGTGGGGAGGTTTTCGATTGTGAGGGGTAGGGGGTTTTTGGTGTACATATCCGTTAGTTGAGTAACGGCTGCTTATGGTTTCGCTCTTACAGCGACTCGCTTTGGAAAAGCCGGAATGCCGGCCCAGCCCAAAGTAAGCACAGGGCTCTGCCCCGCCTGTCGGCGCCTTGCTGTGGCTCGGGCTTATTGGGGCAGTCAGAGCCAGATCAAAATCAAAAGCAAGAGCACAGCGGCCTACAGGCCGGCTTGAGTGGTAGAAGCCAGAGCAAGATCAAGGGCGCACACGGTCCAAATGTGGGAGCGGGCTTGCTCGCGAATGCGGTGTGTCAGTCACCCAATG
>NZ_JBSVWQ010000081.1:0-25001 GCF_054071215.1 Pseudomonas sp. SDO5522_S412
CCTTATGCATTGACTGTCACACCGCCTTCGCGAGCAAGCCCGCTCCCACATTTGGTTCTGCGGTGTGTCAGTTGACCTTCAACACCAACTTCCCAAAGTTCTCACCGTTGAACAGTTTCATCAGCGTCTCCGGGAACGTCTCCAGCCCCTCGACTATATCTTCCTTGCTCTTGAGCTTGCCCTGAGCCATCCAGCCGGCCATTTCCTGCCCGGCAGCGGCAAAATTCGCCGCGTGGTCCATCACCACAAACCCTTCCATGCGCGCACGATTGACCAGCAGTGACAGGTAGTTGGCCGGCCCTTTGACAGCTTCCTTGTTGTTGTACTGGCTGATGGCGCCGCAGATCACTACGCGGGCTTTCAATGCCAGGCGGCTGAGCACGGCATCGAGAATGTCCCCGCCGACGTTATCGAAATACACGTCCACACCTTTCGGGCACTCGCGCTTGAGGCCGGCATGCACGTCTTCGTTCTTGTAGTCGATGGCGGCATCAAAACCCAGCTCATCCACCAAGAACCTGCATTTGTCGGCGCCGCCAGCGATGCCTACCACGCGGCAGCCTTTAATCTTGGCAATCTGCCCGGCAATGCTGCCCACCGCGCCTGCCGCGCCGGAGATCACCACGGTCTCGCCGGCCTTGGGCGCGCCGGTGTCCAGCAGGGCGAAGTAGGCGGTCATGCCGGTTATCCCCAGCGCCGACAGATAACGCGGCAACGGCGCCAGTTTCGGATCGACCTTGTAGAAACCCCGCGGCTCACCGAGGAAGTAATCCTGCACACCCAAGGCACCGTTGACGTAGTCGCCCACGGCAAATTTCGGGTTGTTCGACGCGATCACCTTGCCTACGCCCAAGGCGCGCATGACTTCGCCGATACCCACCGGCGGAATGTAGGATTTGCCCTCGTTCATCCAGCCGCGCATGGCCGGGTCCAGGGACAGGTATTCGTTGTGCACCAGCACCTGGCCGTCCTGGGGTTTACCCACCGGCACTTCCTGGTAAGTGAAGGTGTCCCGTGTGGCCGCGCCGACCGGGCGTTTGGCGAGCAGGAATTGGCGGTTAGTCTGGGCAGTCATGGCAGCGACTCTTGAGAAGTGGACCTTGAGTGATAGACCCTTCGGGCTGCACCGGCAAGGTGCGCGGCACCTGCGAATGCCCACCGATCCACTGCAATGATAGTGATGCCGGTGCCGTTATCACTGCGGCTCATGGTTCGCCAACCGGGCTTTTGATAGTGCTGACGCGCCGATGGTGGCTCTGGCTAGACTGGGGTCATCGAGCATCCCCATCGAAGGAACATCCACCATGAGCATGACATTTTCCGGCCAGGTCGCCCTGGTGACCGGTGCGGCCGCCGGCATTGGCCGCGCCACTGCGCTGGCGTTCGCCGCTGAAGGCTTGAAAGTCGTAGTCGCCGACCTGGACGTGGCTGGCGGCGAGGGCACTGTGGCGCTGATTCATCAGGCCGGTGGCGAAGCGGTGTTTGTGCGCTGCAATGTCACCCTCGAAGCGGACGTGCAGCAGTTGATGCAGCAGACCGTGGCCACCTATGGCCGGTTGGACTATGCCTTCAACAACGCCGGGATCGAGATCGAGAAGGGCAAGCTGGCGGACGGCAGCCTGGATGAGTTCGACGCAATCATGGGCGTCAACGTCAAGGGCGTGTGGCTGTGCATGAAGTATCAACTGCCGTTGCTGCTGGCTCAGGGCGGCGGCGCCATCGTCAACACGGCTTCTGTGGCAGGACTTGGGGCGGCGCCGAAGATGAGTATCTATGCCGCGTCCAAGCACGCGGTGATCGGCCTGACCAAGTCGGCGGCGATCGAGTACGCGAAAAAGAAAATCCGCGTCAACGCGGTATGCCCGGCCGTGATCGACACCGATATGTTCCGCCGTGCCTATGAAGCTGACCCGCGCAAAGCCGAATTTGCCGCCGCCATGCACCCGGTCGGGCGTATCGGCAAGGTCGAGGAGATCGCCAGCGCCGTGCTTTATCTGTGCAGCGACGGTGCTGCCTTCACCACGGGCCAGGCATTGGCGGTGGACGGTGGCGCGACCGCGATTTAGGAAGTGAGGCGGATGCCATTCAGAAAAGCGTTGGAGGCGCTGTGGGGTTTTTCCGCAGGTGGCCAGATGCCTCACCTGAATGTGTTTCACTAGGTAAATAATTAAATTAAATCAATGATTTAATAAATCTTGATCGCGGCTGTCATTGGGCTTCTGTGCTTAACTGGTTTGGGTTAAATGACAACAGTTTAAGTGAGTGGCTCATGGATTTAGGGATCGATCGACAAGCCCTTGTACCGGTAGTGCAGCAAATCGTCAGTGCGCTGGCCGCCTGGATTCGCGAGAGCGGCGCCAGCCCCGGGACGCGGTTGCCCTCGGTGCGGCAACTGGCCCACGAGAACCTGCTCAGTCAGTCCAGCGTCATCGAGGCGTTCGAGCGGATGGTTGCCCAAGGGGTGCTGGCCTCAAGGCAAGGCGCCGGTTTCTGTGTGGCCCAGCCACCCGCCGAGCGTGGTCTTCGCGGTGAAAACCAATGTTATGAGGGCGCCGAGTCGGGGTGGGGCGCCTTCATCGACAATCAACTGGGCGAACTGAAACTGGGATGCGGCTGGCTGCCGGACACCTGGCGCGAGAGCGACGACATCAGCTACGCGATTCGTGAAGTCACCCGCACCGACACCGCGGCCGTCTTCAACTACAGCACGCCGCTGGGCCTGCCGGCCCTGCGTGAACAGCTGCTCAAGCGCCTGGCGCACATCCAGGTGGCAACCCGGGTCGAGCATATCCTCACCACCCACGGCGCGAGCCATGCCCAGGACCTGCTGATCCGCACGCTGCTCAAGGCCGGCGACACCGTGGTGGTGGAAAGCCCGGGGTACGGCAACCTTTACCGCCAACTGGCCTTTCATGGTGTCAAGCTGCTGGAAGTGCCGCGCACCCGTGGCGGCCCGGACATGCCTGCCCTGGAAGCGCTGTTGCGCGGGCACCGGCCCAAGTGCCTGTTCATCAACAGCCTGTATCACAACCCCACCGGCACCAGCCTGTCCCTGGCGGTGGCCGAGCGCTTGCTGCAACTGGCCCATTCCCAGGACTTCTTCATCATCGAGGAGGACGTCTATGGCGACCTGCAACATGCCACGTGCACCCGGTTGTCGGCGTTGCCCCACGAGGACCGGGTGATCTATGTCTCGAGTTTTTCCAAGACCCTCAGCAGCGCCTTGCGGGTGGGGTACCTCACGGCCAGCGGGGCGATCATCGCGCAATTGGCCAGGGTCAAGACCTTGACCGGCATCGGCACCTCGCGGTTTGCCGAGGCGGTGGTGGCGACGTTGCTGGCCAATGGTACCTACCGCAAGTGGGTGCAACGTCTGCGCCGGCGGCTGAGCACGGAAATGGCCATGACCCTGCAGGTGCTGGAAGACGAAGAGTGGGAGGTGTTTGCGGTGCCGGCGGGGGGCATGTTCCTCTGGGCGCGCCCTGGTGTCGGCGACCGTTCCACCGTGCAGGCGCGGGCTCGCCGGCTGGGGGTGTTGCTGTCGCCGGGGACGCTTTTCAGCCCGACGGGCGAATCCAGCGACTGGCTGCGCATCAATGTGGCCTACGCTTCTGATCAGCGTGCACTGGCGTTGTTCAAGGCCATGGGGCCGGCAGGATCGACCTCTACCATTCTGAAAACGACGAGGATGTAGCTTTTTGCCATTATTGTGGCGCCAAACCCTTGTATTCAGTGCCCCGGGGTTGCGAATCTCGCTGCATCGAAACCTGGCTTGATGGCATTCGCCATTGCAAGAGGACTCAAGTGCAATGATTTCTGCCGTGCAACGACGTTTTGCCAACCTCGGTATGGCCAAGAGACTGGGCTTGGGCTTTGCCCTGGTACTGCTGTTGACGGCATTGGTGGCCGCAATTGGCGTATGGTCGCTGCAAACCGTTGGCCAGCGCTTCGAGGGCCTTAAAGCCATGTCGGCGCTCAACAGCGGCTTGCTCAAGGTGCGCTTGATCGAGCAGGACTACGCGCTGCATGCCGACCCCAAGTCGGTGGACGCCTTGCACGAAAGTGTCGACGCGTTGGCGGCCCAGGCGGTAATTCTCAAGGCCCAGTCGCCTGCCAATGTCCCGGTGATGAGCGACGTCGAGCAGGCGCTGGCGGCGTATCGCAAGGCGTTCGATGAGTTTGTCGAGCTGACCCAGACCAAGGACCTGGCGCTGGAAATGGCCAGTTGGTCGGTCTCCAGTGTCGCCAACAACCTTGATGTGTTGCAGGCCGGGCTGGCGGACGACGGCGCCTATGGCCTCAAGGAAAGCCAGGGCAAGGAAGGTGCCGAATTCATCGAGCAGGCGGGGCAGGTCAGCCAGGTCTCGCGCCTGATGCTGCAGGCCATGAACGAAGCGCACGTGCGCCTGGACCAGAGCCGCAAGGGCGATGACGAGAACGCCGAGCAGGGCAAGATCGAGCAGGCCGATCAGGCCCTGGCCCAGGTCGAACAGCTGAAAACCACCGTCAAGGATCCTGGCTACCAAACCGTGCTTAACGAAGTGTCCGGGCATATCGCGGCCTTCAGCGAAAAACTCGGCGAATACACCGGGCTGCTGGCCCAGGAAAAAGTCGTCTACAAGCAGTTGCACGAGCGCGCAGCCGAAGTGGTCACCCGGGTCAATCAGGCCTACGACGCAGAAGACCTGTCGATGCAGGCGCAGTTGAAGAAAAGCGCGTTGCTGATCATCGGTTCTTCGGCGTTGGCGTTATTGGTCGGGCTGATTGCCGCGTGGATCATTACCCGTTTGATCGTTGCACCGTTGCGCAGCGTGATTGCAGTGGCCCAGCAGATTGCCGCCGGTGATCTCAGTGGCCGCATGGAAGTCAGTCGCCGGGACGAGATGGGCCAGTTGATGCTCGCGATGCAACAGATGAGCAGCGGCCTGAGCAGCATGGTCAGCGGGTTGCAGGCGGGTATCGAGCAACTGGCCAGCTCGGCCCATTCGCTGTCCAGCGTCACCGAGCAGACCAATATCGAGGTCAGCAGCCAGAAGGAAGAAACCGAGCAGGTGGCCACGGCCATGAACCAGATGACCGCCACCGTGCACGATGTGGCGCGCAACGCCGAAGAAGCGGCCCAGGCGGCGCAGACGGCGGATGACAAGGTCGACAGCGGCCAGCAGGTGGTGCGTCAGAGCTTGCAGCGTATCGAGTTGCTGGCCAGCTCCGCGACCTCCGCCAGTACCAGCATCGAAAGCCTGAGCGCGGAGATCCAGACTATCGGTACCGTCCTTGAGGTGATCAAGAGCGTGGCCGAGCAAACCAACCTGCTGGCGCTGAATGCGGCCATCGAGGCGGCGCGGGCGGGCGAGCAGGGCCGCGGTTTTGCCGTGGTGGCCGACGAGGTGCGGGCGCTGGCCAAGCGCACCCAGCAATCGACCGAGGAAATCGAACGGTTGGTGAGTACCTTGCGCAGCGCTGCGCAGGCTTCGGTGCAGCAGATCAGGCAGAGCGGCGAACTGGTCAAGCTGGCGGTCAGTGATGCCCTGGAAACCGAAAGCGCCCTGGGCAGCATCGCGGCGGCGGTGTCGTTGATCCAGCAGATGAACCAGCAGATTGCCGCAGCGGCCGAAGAGCAAAGCTCGGTGGCCGAGGAAATCAACCGCAGCGTTACCAGCATCCGTGCGAGTGCCGATCAATCGGCGTTGAGCATGCAGGGCAATGCAGCGTCGAGCATCGAGCTGGCGCAGTTGGGTACGGAGCTTAAGGGGATGGTCGGGCACTTCCGCCTTTGATCACCGCAGGCCTGCGGTGATCAAAGGGCAGGGCGGTCAGGCGTTGTTGGCCAGGAAGGTCAGCAGCGCTTCGTTGACGAAATCGGGGTTTTCCCGGCTGGAGATATGCCCGGCGTGCGGAATCAACGTCAGCGCGCAGCCGATCAAGGCCGCCATTTCCTCTGATTCGGCCGGTGGGCGTGGCTTGTCCTGCTCGCCACACATCACCAGGGTGGTGTCGGTGTCGAGGCGCGCCAGTTGTGCCAACACATCCGCGCGGCTGAAGATAATCCGGCCCAGGGGCACGATGCTGTGCACCAGGCGTTCCTTGGGGAAGGCCTGCAGTGCGTTGCGGAAATCCTGGTACAAGGCCGACTCCCGGTCGATACCGGGACGGAAGAAGATCGGTGCCACCACATCCAGCAGCGGTTCTGGAATGGCGCCGGCATCTTCGATCATCTTGAACAGCGAAAAGTAGTATTGGCGAGTGGCTTCCGGCTCGGCGCCCAGGTGCGTGTCCATCAGCACCAGGCTGTTGACCCGCTCGGGAGCCAGCAGCGCCAGGCGTGCGCCCCACATGCCGCCGACCGACAAGCCCACGAGGTTGACCCGGGCAATGTCCAGGTGATCCAGCAGCGCCAGGTGCTGGCGTGCGAGGTCGTCCAGGGATGCAGTGTTTGCAGGCAGTGCGCCGGACTCGCCGTGGCCCCAAAGCTCGGGGACGATCACCCGGTACTGTTGCGACAGGGCTTCGATCTGCGGCGCCCACATCTGGCTGTCCCACAGGTAGCTGGAACCGAGGAGAACGGCCGGGCCGGTGCCCTGGTCGAGGTAGTGCAGCGGTTGTCCATCGATGAGCACGACAGGCATGGCGAAGCCCTTTTCGTTAACGGAGAGAGGGGCCTTTTTTACGCTATTCGAGGGGAAGGGGATAGGTGCAGAGTGATGGCATGTGGCGAGCGGGTTTGCCGCCCACCACAATGGCAGGGGATCAGTCGTAGATGGCTTTCTTCTTCCAGTCGGCGTCCGCATCCACCACTTTCAAGCCTTCGGTCAATTCGTTGACCTCGTCTTCAGCCGGTTCAAGGTTGGACAGCACCATGGAGTTGGCGCGCGCCAGCTGTTTCTCGAGCAATTGCAGCTGCTGGCTGTACACCACCGGCTCCGGTTGCTTGCGCAGGTACTGCACGCCGCGTTCGAACGCCAGGCGAGCCTGGCCCGGCTGGCCTTGTTGCAGCGCGTGCTGGCCCAGGTTGTTGAAGAACTCGATGTGCAGCAGCACCAGGATATGGCGAATTTCCTTGATCCAGTGCTTGGCTTCATTGGTCGGCAGGAAACCGTCCTGGGCCGCTCGGGTCACCTGGCCATGCAGTGCTTCGAGCAGGAAACGTACATCCTTGGCCTTGGCTTCGGTCTGGATCGGGCCTGGCGGGTTGTTCACCGGAATCGATTCGCCCTGGGCCACCAGTGCGTTGAGTTCAGTGATGCGTGCCTTGAGCGACGCATTGGACTTGTCGAGGTTCAGCAGGCGCTGATTGACGTTGAGCTCCAGGCGGGTCAGCAGCAACTTGAGTCGCGGCGTCATCAACTGGCCAGGGAAGGTCTCGGTGATTTCGCCGCAGCGGCGCAGCCGGTCATTGAGTTCGATCCGGGTCCGGTTCTTTTCCAGCTTATTGTTTTCCACCACGTGGTTCATGTAGCCAATGGCGATCAGTATTACGATCCCGGCTATTACCAGCAGGGTGATCATGAGTGGTGTCACCGGTGTGACCTCTTTATGGGGTTTGCATTGAAGTGTAGTGACTGGTGCAGTGACCGGATAGGACTGAGCGACCAGTTGCGTCAGTAGTTTCTTCTATATAGCGGGGCAGTCCCTGCGTAGATGCACATTGCCATCATTTGCTGTGGCGAACTATAGCGCCTTGTGGAACGCCAGAATATAGGCGCCAAAGCCTGGACGGCGAGAAACCCTTGCAACCCCCGTAAACCACGGCGAAGTCATTGATTTAAATAAATTTATCCTTGGGGGTTGACGACCTCCCAATCCATCCATAGAATGCGCGCCACTTACAGCGTAAAGCACACAGCGAAACGCGGTAGGGAGTGAATGTTGTACGTGTGTCCCCTTCGTCTAGTGGCCTAGGACACCGCCCTTTCACGGCGGTAACAGGGGTTCGAGTCCCCTAGGGGACGCCATATGCGGGAATAGCTCAGTTGGTAGAGCACGACCTTGCCAAGGTCGGGGTCGCGAGTTCGAGTCTCGTTTCCCGCTCCAAATTTAAGCAGTGTTGCCCTCGGGCGGCACTGAGTGAAACCAGGGCGTAATCTTCGGATTTAATCTCTGGGCACTGAAATACACACCATGTGTTTCAGTAGCGTGTCCCCTTCGTCTAGTGGCCTAGGACACCGCCCTTTCACGGCGGTAACAGGGGTTCGAGTCCCCTAGGGGACGCCATATGCGGGAATAGCTCAGTTGGTAGAGCACGACCTTGCCAAGGTCGGGGTCGCGAGTTCGAGTCTCGTTTCCCGCTCCATATTTAACGAAAACGCCGATCAGCAATGATCGGCGTTTTTGTTTGTGGGTTTTTTGTGAGCTGGAGTGCAATGCCCCGGCCCACGTTGCGTTTGTACCGCTAGAAATTATCCATCGCGTGGCACATCGACAGCCTTCCCGACGGCGTCGGTTCAATCGGACTCCATCGTTCGGCACCTTTCGGCAGCTCAGCAAGCTCGAATGAGCAACTCCCGGACATTGATGCTCGCACCATGTAGTCCATGCCGGGCTTGGGGATAAAGGTCATGGTGTTGAAACATTGCCGGCCATATTGCGGCAACCCAAGGTAATGAAAGGCAATGGGCGTGTTCGCCGGAATCACCTGTTCGGACGACACCGCACCGTCCCAGGTGTAAATCGGCCCCGGCATCCCCAGGCTTGCGCCATTGCGGTCGGCGAAGCCGGATTTGGCGGACACCATCACGCCTGCTCCGGGAACATTCCAGTCCAGGCAATCGCGCCCGGGCACTGCGCGCACATGCCGTCGCTGATAATGCGCAAGCGCGCTGTCTCGGCAGACGGTGGCGCTGTATAGGCGGTGTTGAGGGAGCGGACGTTATATACCTGGCCACAGCCGCTGAGGAGCAACAGGAACAGGGCGGGAATGACACGTAAAGTGCTCATGGCTGGCGGCAGTTCTGGCTGACCGACAGATGCGGCGCGGGCTCATGGCTGACCATCTGCAAGCCATCGGCGCCCTGGAAGATAAAATATGTACTGCGACAATCCTTGAACGTCTGCGAGTAACCCTCAGCCCGGAATCCCTGCCCGTCGATCTTCCTGGTCACCGTATTGTCACGGCTGACCACGGCGAGTACCTGCTCATAGCTGTCGCCCATCTTCACCCCCGGCACCCCGGTGGAGGTCATGGAATTGGCACAACCTGCCAGCCCGATGGCCGCCCAAACCAGCGCCGTACCGTACAGTCCATTGCGTGTGGTGTTCATCCCTGCTCTCCATCCATGAGGTGTGCAGGGTTGGTCAGCGCAACGGCGGAAAAGTGCAACATTCATATCTGGCAATGTGACATTGCCCGCAAATCATGGGATTTGCAGGCAACGGCTCACGGCTTGCCCGGATGCGGCTCCGGGTACTCGCTTGTCGCGTCCAGTGCCTTGGCGTACGGCCCGTCCCACAGCTGTTCGTGTAAATCTCCCACGCGCTTGGCCATCGCTTCACTGCGCATCACCACTTCCAGGTTGCGCGAGTTATCGAAATAACCCCCCAGCCAGTTACTGGTGCCCACCCACGCCACTTGCCCGTCGATTTCCATGGTCTTGCTGTGGATCACCCGCGCATAAGGAATAAATCCTTGCCTGGCCTCGGGCAGCGTGACGATCTTGACCTCGACATTCGGCAGCACCGCCAGGCTTTTCAGGTACGGCAATTCCAGTGCTTCGGTGTTCCAGTTGGATACCATCAACTTGATCGAGACCCCGCGCGCTGCCGCTGCACGCACGGCGTTGTCGATCATCGCGTAGTAAGGCCGGGTTCTGTCAGGTCCATAGGACAGCGGCGCGTAGTCCAGCAGTTGTACGCGCACTTCCTTTTTCGCCTCGCCCAGCAGACGTGGCAGTTCCAGCTGCGAATCACCCACACCCGGCGGGTTGTAGCGCTGGGGGCTGGCTACCAGGTAGTTGCCGGTGCGTGCCGGTGTGGCACCTGTGGCGGGCAGGGCAACAGGCTGGTTGTCGGCCAACGCAGCCTGGGCCTGCCAGTCCTGTTCAAAAATGGCCTGGGTCTGGGCGACGACGTTTGCATCACTGATCAACAGCCCGGTTTCGTGGATATGCTCCAGCGAACGCCAGTCGAAGTTCTGGCTGCCGATAAACGCCTGCTTGCCATCCACTACCATGTACTTGGCGTGGATGATCCCCCCACTCAGCTTGCCATAGGGCAGGATGCGGAAGGTCAGGTTGGGAATGGCTTTCAGGCGCTCCAGGGTCGAGGCTTCCGACAGCCGTACGCCTTTTTCTTCCAGCAGGAAGCGAATTTTCACCCCGCGTTTGCCGGCGGCTTCCAGGTGTTCAATCACCTTGTCCATCACCGAGCCAGGATGGTCGGCCGCGTAGAACTGGCCGATGTCGATGCGGCTTTTCGCGCCGTCGAACAGCTGGATCCACACGGGGCCGGGCTGGCGCAGATCGGCGGTGCCAAGTTGGGTGTCCACTGGCACGGTGTGTACCAACTCAAATCCCGGAATTGAAAAGTCCGCCTGGGCAAGCGGACTGAGGAGCAGGCCTGCAAGGCCGGCGATACGTAATTTCAGCGATATGGACATAGGCGTCTCATCGGGCAAAAAAAGGGCGGGCGCATGATGCGCCCGCCCCGGGAAGGTCACGCAGTGCGGGTGTGCAGCGGGGTCGGTACCAGGTGCGGCACTTCACCCTGCACGCGGGCACCGGTTGCAGCGCGGATCAGCAGGATTTTCAGCTGGTCGTTGATACGCTCCAGGCTGTCCTGGAAGAAGTTGTGGAACACCACGCAGAACAGCGCGATGGCGATACCCAAACCCGTGGCGAACAGGGCCGTACCGATACCACCGGAAATCTGGCCCGGGTCGGACACACCGGCACTGGCCAGCGCCTTGAAGGTGTCGATGATGCCGAGGATGGTCCCCAGCAGGCCGAGCAGCGGCGCGGCGGTGGTGATGGTTTCGATGATCCACAGGCTGCGGGACAGCGGCGCGCGGGTCTTGAGGTACTGGGTTTCGATCTCGTCATCCAGGTCCTTGCGCGAACCATGGGACGCCTTCTGCGCCAGGATCGGCAGCACCATGCTCAGTGGCAGGCTGTCACGGCGAGTCAGGTTTTCCGGCAGGTCGCGTTCGCTGTGCACATTGGCGCCCAGCACTTCGGTCAATGCACGGGCCTGGCGGCGCACGTAGGCGAAGTAAATGCCACGTTCGATGGTGATGAAGATTGCAATCGCCAGTGCGGCGTACATCACATAAAAGGTGATTTGGTGAAGCAGGTTCATGTCCATGATGCTGAGCCTCGCAGTTAGAAATTGGCTTCCAGGGAAACGGTGACGGTGCGGTCAAGCCCAACGATGTAGGCCGGGTCGCCATCGCGGAAACCGCTGTAGCTCGCCGAGTTGGTCTTGGTGGTGTACACGCCGTCCAGGTACTTCTTGTCGAACAGGTTGTCGACGTTCAGGCGCAGGGTTGCGTCCTTGACGACTTTCTTGTCCACCGGCAGGTAGATACCGGCGCCGAGGTTGAAGATGGTGCGGGCGGAGATGGCTTCGTCGTTGGTCAGGTCGCCATAGAGCTTGCTGGTGAACTTGCCGCCGAAGGTGCCGTAGAAGCGCCCGTCGTCATAGCCGATGTTGGCCGCCAGCATGTTGGTCGGCACGTTGGCGAACTGCTTGCCGCTGGTGGGCAGCACGATCGGCTTGCCGGCGCTGTAGACGGTCAGGTCGTCCTGCTGCTTGGAGCTGGTGTAGGTGTAGGAGGTGTAGTAGTTGAAGTTGTGCGGCAGCTTGCCGCTCCACTCCAGTTCCAGGCCTTTGTTGATGACGGTGCCGGCGTTGATGTCGGCGGAATCACCGTTGCTGTCCAGGGAGGTGAGCTGGCGATTCTTGAACTGCATGTAGAACAGGGTCGCGGCGAGGGTGCTGTCTTCGCCGGTGTAGCGCCAGCCCAGTTCCTGGTTCCAGCTGAGTTCCGGCTTGGAGTCGAGGGAGCCGACGCCTTTGTCGTACAGCACGTAGTTCTGTGGAATACGCATGTTGCGCGACAGGCTGTAGAACAACTGGTCACGCTCGTCGAGCTGGTATTTCAGGCCGGCGTTGGGCAGCAGTTTGTTGTAGGTCTGGCTGGCCTTGCCGGGTTGCTCGGTGAGGCTGCCGTGGTTGGTGCCGTCACGCTCGACGTTCATGTAGGCAATGCCCGCGATCAACGTCCAGTCCGAGTTGATGTACCAGGTGTCCTGGGTCCAGACCTTTTGCGCCGGCGTCACGGTGTAGCGGTCGCGACCCTGTACGGTGTTGCCGTTGGCGTCGACCACGGAGTTGCCGTCGGGCCAGGTATCGCTTGGCTTGCCGTTGTTCTTGAGGGCAATGAACGGTTGGGTCTGGCTTTGGCGGGCGCGTTCATACCAGTAGCCGAATTGCAGGCTGTGGTCGCCCAGGTCCCAGTTCAGCTTGGTGGTGATGCCCGGGCGCCAGGTCTGGGTGCGCGAAGGGCGGTAGTAGACGCCGGTGGTCGCGGAACCGTCGGCGTTGTATTGAGCCTGTGTCGGCAGGTTGCCGAGGTCGAAAACGCCGCCCTTGTTCGAGCCACTGTTCAGCGCATAGGCCGAGGAGCCCACGCCGCTGCCGTTGCCGTAGTAGTAATACGGGATCACCGAGAGGGACAGGTTGTCGCTCAGCTTGTACTGGGTGTTGAGCACGGCGGTAAAGGTCTGGAACGGGTTCTGCGCCAGGTCGTAGTAGCTGCTGACCTTGCCGTTGGCGCCCACCGCCGGTGTCGCCGGGTACGGGTCGTACTTGCGGCCGTACTGCTGGAACTGTGCCTTGGTCAACTGGCTGTAACTGTTGTTGTCCTGCTCGTGGTACTTGAGGATCAGGTTGGCGGTGTTGCCGTTGCCAGCGTCGAAGAAGCTGTTCCACTCCACCTTGTCCGCACGCACGGCACCCGAGCCGCGCCACATCTGGCCTTCGGTGTGGGAAGCCGACAGCCAGTTGCTCAGGCCGTTGACTTCACCGGTATTGAGGCGGGCGAAGGTCTTGCGGGTGGCGTTGCTGCCGACCACTTGCTTGACGAAGGCACCGGTTTCCTTGGTGGGGCGAATGGTCACGATGCCGATGTTGCCGCCGCTGGAACCGATGTGCGGGCCGTCGGCTTCCGACGAGCCCTGGGTGACGAAAATCTGGTCGATGTTTTCCGGGTCGCCCAACAGGTTGGAGTACAACGCGTAGTTGCCGGAGTCGTTGATCGGCATGCCGTCCACCGACATACCGACCTGGTCGGAGTTCATGCCGCGCATGGTGAAGCGGAAGCCCGAGAGGCCGGTGTTGTCTTCACTGGAGATGTTCAGGCCCGGGGTGTACTTGAGCTTGTCGATGGCGTTGCCAGTGGCCGTCTGTTTGTCCAATGCTTCCTTGGTGATGGTCGAGCGGCCCTTGGCGCTCTCTTCCTGGACCATGTAACCGCCCCCAGCGGTTGCCTTGCCCTGTACCCCAATAGTCCCGACGTCACTGTCGCTGGTATCTGCCATGACCACTCCATGGGTCATGCTCGTCGCGGCAACGAGTGCCAGATGAATCCGGGTGAACTTCATCACTGTCGTCCTGGTGGTGTGTGCTTATTGCACGCTGTAGTTGAAGGTGGCGGTGAAGCGCTGCTCGTTACGTCCACCGAAGGCTTGTTCGGGGAACGGTTTCACCTGCTTGATACGGCGCAGGCTGTTGGTGGCGGCCCGGTTGAGCAGCATGCTCGGCGCCGGGGTCTGGATCCCGGAGTCGAGGACGCGGCCTTGGCGGTCCACCATTAACCAGACCACCACCTCGCCACTCGGGCGTTCAAGGGACGCCTGGCGCCCGGTGGGGTATTGCTTGTAGCTGTCCAACTCGTTGCGCAAGCCCTTGAGGTAGCCGCCTTCCAGTGCCTGGCCGTCGACTTTCGGCGGCGCCGGTGGCGCAGCGGGTGCTGGCGTGGGAGCGGGAGCGGCTTGCACCGGCTTGGCGGCCACCGGAGCTGGCGCAGGCACAGGCGTTGGCTTGGCGACCACGGGCTTGGGCACCGGTTTTGGCTTGGGCTCAGGCTTTGGCAGTGGTTTGGGGATCGGCTTGGGTGGCGGAGGCGGAGGGGCAGGTTCGGCCTCCTCGTCTTCGATCACCGGCGGCGGTGGCGGCGGTTCTTCCACCACGGGCTCGGGGACCACTTCCGGCTCCGGCTCGACCAGCGCGAGTTCAACCGCCGACTCGTCGTACTGCGGCTGGATCTTCAGGGGTTGGGACTGGATACCCAGTGCAATCAGCACCAGGGCGATCAGGGCCGGGACACTGCCCAGCAGCCGACGCGCACGAAACAAGGCATACATGATCAGGACTTTTTCGTGGCGATGGAGACAGAGGTAAAGCCACCCAGGCGCAGGGTGTCCATCACCTCGACCAGGCGCGACACTTCCACGCCTTTGTCGCTGTTGACGATGATCGTCGACTTGGTGTCTGGCTTCTCGCCGGCCTTGAGTGCAGGCACCAGCGCGTCGACGGTCAGGTCCTTGCCATCGAGCTGCAGCTGACCTTCCAGGCCCAGGGTCAGGATGAATTTATTTTGCGGCTTGAGCTGCTGTGAACTGCTGGCGCTCGGCAGCTGAGTCTTCATGCCCAGGGCCGGAATCACGTTCAAACTCACCAGTACAAAAAACACCAACAGGAACATCATCACGTCGATCATCGGGATCAGTTCGATGTGTGCCTTGCGTTTTTTGGGTTCATCCCAAGTTCTCATTCCGCTACCCCGCAGTTGATTAGGGGCGACACGCTAGCAACCAAAAATGACCGAATGGTTAACTTTAATTTAAGCTTTTAAGGCTCTAGGACGCGTCTTACAGACGACTCGTGGGTCTATTTATCTACGTAATGAAACTGACACGACGCGGGTACATTCTTGGAGAATTTATTTCGCGAGTCCCCCTGCATGAGCATTGCACTGCCGCATTTATCCACCCTGCTGCCAGTGGTAAGAACGCTACACAAGCATTTGTTTTGGTCGGTGCGGGATGCTTGGAAGGAGCGCAGTTGATGAGTGTGAATCACGATCGCCGTCGCGTACTGGGCGGGCTTGCAGTTGCCACGGCGTTTTCGATCCTCAGCCCGTTTGCCCGTAGTGCAGGCATCGACTATCCCTTCACCCTCGGTGTGGCGTCAGGCGATCCATTGCCCGATGGTTTCGTGATCTGGACGCGCCTCGCGCCGCTGTTCAATGCCGCCGACGGTCGGGGTGGCCTGAGCCGCGCGGTGCCGGTGCGCTGGAAGGTGGCCCGCGATGCAGCGATGACGCACGTTTTGCGCCAGGGCGAGGTGATGGCCAGCGAGCGTTTCGCCCATTCGGTGCATGTGGAAGTGAGCGGGTTGGAGGCGGGTCGACCTTACTGGTACCAGTTCGAGGGCCTCGGTGCGCAAAGCCCGGTGGGCCAGTCGCGCACAGCGCCGGCGGTGCATGCCATGGCATCGGCGCAGTTGGGTTTTGTCTCCTGCTCCCATTGGGAGCGAGGCTACTTCAGCGCCTATCGGCATTTGGCCGCCGAGCAGCCTGACCTGGTGTTTTTCCTCGGGGATTACATCTATGACAGTTCCTACGCGGCTGATTCCGGCAAGATCATTCGCCCCCACGGCAGCGGCAATGCGTTGAATCTGGTGGATTACCGCAACCGCTACGCCCTGTACAAGACCGATCCGGATTTGCAGGCACTGCATGCTGCGGCGCCCAGTGTGGTCACCTGGGACGATCACGAAGTGCAAAACGACTATGCCAGCCAGTGGTCCCAGGACCCGAACATCCCGGTGACGAGTTTTCTCAAGCAGCGGGCGGCGGCCTACCAGGCCTTCTACGAGCACATGCCGCTGCGGGCGAGCAGCCTGCCGCGCGGGCCGGACATGCGCCTCTATCGGCGTTTGGACTACGGCCGGCTGGCGCGTTTCCATGTGCTGGATGGGCGTCAGTACCGCTCCGAGCAGCCATGCATCCTGGCCAATGGCAGCCACAAGGGACATGTGGCCGCGAACACCTGTGCTGACCTGCGCGATCCCCGTCGCACCATGCTCGGCTGGGAGCAGGAGGCTTGGCTGGATCAGGGTTTTGCCGAGTCCCGGGCACAATGGAACGTGATCGCCCAGGACCTGTTGGTCGCGCCGCTCACGCAACGTGACCTGACCAACCACAAGCCCGGCCGCTGGACAGATGGCTGGGATGGTTACATGGCCAACCGTGAGCGGATGCTTGCGTCGATGGTGCGCAGAAAGGTGAATAACCCGGTGTTCTGGGGCGGCGATATTCACTCGTTCTGGACGACGGACCTGCACGCTGACGCAGGGAATCCGGATTCGCCGGTGGTCGCGACCGAGTTTGTCGGCACGTCGGTGACGTCTGACGGGCCGCCATTTGATGCGTTCAGTGCGATCCTGCCCCTCAATCCCCATGTGAAGTTTTTCGACAGCCGCCAGCGCGGCTATGTGTCGGTGGCGCTTGAGGAGAGGAATATGCTGACGAACTTCCGGGTGATTTCCGATCCCCGGGATCCGAACGCCAGCGTCTCGACCCTCAAGTCGTTTGTGGTGGAACCGGGCAGGGCGGGGGCGATTGCGGTTTAGTCAGTTCAGGGTATAGCGCACCGACAATGCACCCTTTTTCTCGGAGAGGGCCAGGATCGTCACCTGGCCCACGTCCCCCAATGCCTGCACATGCGTGCCGCCGCAGGCATAGGCCGGCAGGTCGCCAAAACCCACTTGCCGCGTACCGTCATCCAGTGCCATATGGCGCGGCAGGTTGGCGGCGATCCATTGGTCGACTTGCCGCTGGATCGCCTCGGCGTCCATGGCCTGGGCCGAGGTGCCGCGAATAAAGGTGATCTTGCCTTCGCCCGGCCAGTGATGAGCCTTGATCGGCATCCAGCCCAGGGTTTCACCGGCATTGCCGATCAGATGCCCGGCCGAGTGCAGGCGCGTGTGCAAGGTGCGGCGGTCTTCATCGACGCGTGCCTGGATCACGCCGGGAGCCACGGGGCGGTCTACGTAATGCACGACATGATCGCCTTCCTGCACCACCTTCAACACCTGGCTTTCCCCGAGCCAGCCGGTGTCGGAGGGCTGGCCGCCACCTTGTGGATGGAAGATTGTGGACTGCAGGATTACCGCAAACTGGTTATCAAAAGGTGTGCATCCCAGCACTTCAAGTTCGGCATTCAGGTGGTCATGGGTAAAAAACAGGCGCTGGGTCATCATTTATATCCGCATCAGGGTTTCTAACCGGCAGTATAAGAAGTGCACCAATGGGTGATAATCCGTTCAAATCTCAATGGACTTGTGCGTCATGAGCATCAATCTTCCCTTACCGCTGCTGGGCGAAATGGCGATTTTCGTCAAGGTGGTGGAAACCGGCAGCTTCTCCGAGGCTGCGCGCCAACTGGGAGCATCACCGTCCTCCGTGAGCCGCAGCATCTCACGCCTGGAAAAGGCCCTGGCGACTCGCCTGTTGCAACGGACCACGCGCAAATTGCGCCTCAGCGAAGGCGGCGAAGAGGTGTTCAAGCGCTGCCAGGAAATGGTCAGTGCTGCGCGGTCGGTGATGGAAATCAGCGGCCAATACACCCATGAAGCCGAAGGGCTGGTGCGGGTCAGCGTGCCCAAGGCGGTGGGGCGTTTTGTGGTGCATCCGCATATGCCGGAGTTTTTGCGGCGTTATCCCAAGGTCGACGTGCAGTTGATCCTGGAGGACCGGCATGTGGACCTGATTGACGACAATGTCGACCTGAGCATCCGCATCACCGACAGCCCGCCGCCGGGGTTGGTGGGGCGCCAGTTGCTGCCGATCGAGCATTTGATCTGCGCCACGCCGCGGTACCTGGCGGAGCATGGTACGCCGCAGCATCCCCATGATTTGCTGGAGCACAGTTGCATCTACCTGGGTGAGACGCCGGGGGATGCGCGCTGGAAGTTTCGCCAGGGCAGCAAGGCGGTGACGGTGGGCGTGCGCGGGCGGTATGCGGCGAATCACACAGGCGTGCGGCTGGATGCGGTATTGCAACATGTGGGGATTGGCAGCTTGCCGTATTTCACGGCGCGGCATGCGCTGGAAGCGGGGGAGGTGGTGCAGGTGCTGCCGGGGTGGGATTTCATTGCGTCGTACCACGGGGATGCGTGGCTACTGCATTCGCCGACGCGGTACCTGCCGCCGAAGTTGCGGGTGTTTATTGATTATCTGGTGGAGTGCATGGCCAAAGAGCCGACGCTGAAGAAACGGTAGGAATACAGTTTAAATGTGGGAGCGGGCTTGCTCGCGAATGCGGTGTATCAGTCACCTAAAATATTGACTGAACCATCGCATTCGCGAGCAAGTCGAACCGTCGCACCGCCGCTCCCACATTTGATCTGCGTTAGCCCTGAAATCAGTGCTTGGGCTGGTCATTGGACATGGCCAACAACTGCTTTTCCTGGTTCCAGTCGAACGGTTCGTCGTTCTGTTCAGCTTCGAAGCGACGTTCTTCCAGGGCCTGGTACAGGTCCAGCTCGTCGTCGGGCATGAAGTGCAGGCAGTCGCCACCGAAGAACCACAGCAGATCGCGTGGCACCAGGTGAGCAATTTGCGGATAGCGCAGGATGACCTGGCTCATCATGTCCTGGCCCAGGTACTGGCTTTCGATCGGGTCGATGGGCAGCAAGGCGCGCAGTTCATCGAAGCGCTCCAGGAACAGGAGGTGGCTTTCCTCGGGAACCTGTTCGGCTTCGCCGACGGCAACCAGGATGCTGCGCAGGTGGTCGAGCAAGACGAGATGATCGGCAACGACATTGGACACGAGATAAGTCCTCAAGAGCAAAACGGGCGCGAGAGTATATAGCTCGGTGCCTTGCCTCACAAATACGATTCCTTTTGACGAGTGGCTGTTGTTGTCAGGCGAGGAGCGGCAACGCAGCATGACGACAACAGACGCCGTCAAAAGGGATCAGTATTTGTGAGGCAGGGCACTCTACCCGTTTTTATATGACCGCTGGGATCAGCGGACTTTTCCCTCAGCCTGGCTCAGTTCTTCCTTGCTGAAATCATCCACGTCGATCACCTTGCGCCGCGCCGCTTCAGCGTCACGCAGGGTCTGCGCCTCGGCCGGTTGCAGCACGCCGGCATGCAGCGCGGCATCGATGGCGTGTTCGCCCGCGGTCGGTTTGACCTGGCCGCTCTTGAGGCCTTCGTGGAGTTTTTTCTGCAACGGATGGCTGTCGGCCAACAGGTCGTAGGCGTGTTGCAGGGCGCCCACCGGATCTTCTGCGGACTGTGGGCGATAGCAGCCCGCCAGTACCGCTTCCAGGGTCGGGTCACCCTTGGCGCGACCAAGCACTGCGGCCACCTCGGCATCCAGCGCATCGGACGGGCCTTTATGACGGCGGCCGAACGGGAACACGATCACCCGCAACAGACAACCCAACACCTTGCTCGGGAAGTTGGTCAGCAGTTCATCCAGTGCACGCTCGGAGTGGCCAAGGCTCTCTTCCATGGCCCAGGCGAACAGCGGTTCCAGGTGGTCTGGCGAATCCAGGTCGTGATAACGCTTGAGTGCAGCCGATGCCAGGTACATGTGACTCAGCACATCACCAAGACGTGCCGACAGGCGTTCGCGTCGTTTCAACTCGCCGCCCAGCAGCATCATGCTCAGGTCCGCCAGCATCGCAAACGCCGCGGCCTGACGGTTGAGTGCGCGGAAATAGCCCTGGCTCAGGCTGTTGCCCGGAGCCTTTTCGAAGTGACCGAAACCGAGGTTCAACACCAGGGTGCTGGCGGCGTTGCCTACGGCAAAGCCGATGTGCTGCAGCAGCAGGCCGTCGAATTCCTTCAGCGCCTGGTCATGGTCTTCGCGACCGGCCAGGGCCATTTCCTTGAGCACGAACGGATGGCAACGAATCGCACCCTGGCCGAAGATCATCAGGTTGCGCGAGAGGATATTCGCGCCTTCCACGGTGATGAAGATCGGCGCGCCCTGCCAGCTGCGACCCAGGTAGTTGTTGGGGCCCATGATGATGCCCTTGCCGCCGTGTACGTCCATCGCGTGGCTGATGCATTCGCGGCCGCGTTCGGTCAGGTGGTACTTGAGGATCGCCGACAGTACCGAGGGTTTCTCCCCGAGGTCGACCGCGTTGGCGGTGAGCATCCGCGCGCTGTCCATCAGCCACGCGTTGCCGCCGATGCGGGCCAGGGCTTCCTGGATGCCTTCAAAGGCCGCCAGCGGTACGTTGAACTGCTCACGCACCTGGGCGTACTGGCCGGTCACCAGGCTGGTGAACTTGGCCGCGCCCGTTCCGACGGCAGGCAGGGAAATCGAACGGCCTACCGACAGGCAGTTCATCAGCATCATCCAGCCCTTGCCGAGCATTTCCTGGCCACCGATCAGGAATTCCAGCGGAATGAAAACATCCTTGCCGGAGTTGGGGCCGTTCATGAACGCGGCGCCCAGTGGCAGGTGACGGCGGCCAATTTCAACACCCGGGGTGTCGGTGGGGATCAGCGCGAGGCTGATGCCCAGGTCTTCTTTGTCGCCCAGCAGATGATCCGGGTCATGGGCCTTGAAGGCCAGGCCGAGCAAAGTCGCTACCGGGCCGAGGGTGATGTAGCGTTTTTCCCAGTTCAGGCGCAGGCCGAGGGTTTCCTTGCCTTCCCATTCGCCTTTGCAGATCACCCCGGTGTCGGGCATGGAGCCAGCATCGGAACCGGCCAGTGGGCCGGTCAGGGCAAAGCACGGGATATCGTCGCCACGGGCCAGGCGTGGCAGGTAATGGTTGCGTTGTTCATCGGTGCCGTAGTGCAGCAGCAATTCGGCCGGGCCCAGGGAGTTGGGGACCATGACCGTGGAGGCGAGGTCGCCGCTGCGGGTCGCCAGCTTCATCGCGACCTGGGAGTGGGCATAGGCGGAGAAGCCTTTGCCGCCGAACTCCTTGGGGATGATCAGGGCAAAAAAGCCATGCTGCTTGATGTGTTCCCAGGCGGCGGGGGGCAGGTCCATGGCCTGGCCGATTTCCCAGTCGGTGACCATGGCGCACAGTTCTTCGGTAGGGCCGTCGATGAAGGCTTGTTCTTCTTCAGTCAGTTGCGCCTTGGGATAGGCCAGCAGCTTGTCCCAGTCGGGGCGGCCGCTGAACAGCTCGCCGTCCCACCACACGGTGCCGGCGTCGATGGCGTCGCGCTCGGTCTCGGACATCGGCGGCAGGACTTTCTGGAACCAGTTGAACAGCGGCGCGGTGAAGTACTTGCGGCGCAGGTCCGGCAGCAGCAGCGGGGCGGCTACCACGGCGATCAGTACCCAGAAGATCAGCAGCAACCAGCCTGGTGCGTGGCTGAAGGCGCCCATCGCCAACAGGTAGACGGCGACCACGCCGATGGCGGGCAGGGGCGCGATGCGCCGGTGCGCCAGGTAGGCAATGCCCACCACCAGAACCAGTATCCACAACAACAGCATATTCAATCCTCCGTGAAACCAGGTGCGAAATCACCTCAGAGCTTAGTCGGCATCCGAACAAGCGGGGTGACGAGGGTGTTACGTGGTGTGCCGGCAATGATCAGCACCAGGCGCCGACATTTGGCCGAATCGTCGTTATCCCAGGTGCATGCCTGTGGTTAGACTCAGGGCTTGCTCTCTGAGATTAACCTCATGAATGCGTACTTGAATCCCGGCCGCTTCATCGATAGTGACCACCCTGCGGTGGTGGAGTTCGCCGAAAAACATCGCGGTTCGAGTGCCGCACTTCGTGACCAGGCAGTCAGTCTTTACTACGCTGTGCGCGAGGCTGTGCGCTATAACCCCTATACCTTCAGTCGCGACCCGCAAACCCTCAGCGCGAGCTTCGCACTGGCGGCCGGCGAGAGTTATTGCGTGCCCAAGGCAACATTGCTGGCGGCGTGCGCAAGGCACTGCGGGATCCCGGCGCGCATCGGCCTGGCCGACGTGCGTAACCACCTCTCGACGCCCCGTTTGATCGAGCTGCTCAGAAGTGACGTATTTGCCATGCATGGCTATACCGAGTTGTATCTGGACGGCCGTTGGGTCAAGGCCACGCCGGCGTTCAACCAGCAACTGTGCGAACTGTTCGATGTGCCGCCGCTGGATTTCGATGGCATTCATGACAGTGTTTTCCACGCCTTCAACCGCAAGGGCCAGCGCTCCATGGAGTACGTGGTGGACCATGGGCAATTTGCCGAGGTGCCCGAGGAATTCTTCTTCGCCCACATCCAGAAATGTTACCCGCACCTGTTTGGCGAGCAGATGCCGATCCTGCTGGGGGACATGCAGAGTGATTTAAGCCGGACGTGATCCGGCGTATGCTGCCCCGGCATTTATCCAACCATCTTTTTCAAAATCGGGGCGGTCATGCTGAAAATCTGGGGTCGTAAAAATTCGTCAAATGTCAGGAAAGCACTGTGGTGCGCCGAGGAGCTCGGCCTGGACTATGAGGCAATTGATGCGGGTGGGGCTTTTGGTGTGGTCGACACGCCGCAATACCGCGCGCGGAACCCCAATGGCCGGGTGCCGATGATTGAAGATGGCGATTTTGTGCTGTGGGAATCCAACACCATCGTGCGCTACCTGGCCGCCAAACATGCGCCGGATTCGAACTGGTACCCCAGCGAGCTGCAAGCCCGGGCCAACGCTGAAAAGTGGATGGACTGGACCACCTCGACCCTGGCCGAACCGTTCAAGACCGTGTTCTGGGGCGTGCTGCGAACCCCGGCTGAAAAACAGAACTGGGACACCATCAACGCCGGTCGCCAGGCCTGCATCGACGTTTTGCAGACGGTGGATCAGGCCTTGGCCACGCAACCTTACCTGTCCGGCAGCGAGATCGGCATGGGTGATATTCCCTTGGGCAGCTTCATTTATGCCTGGTTCGAAATGCCCATCGAACGCCCGTCGATGCCTAACCTGGAAGCCTGGTACCAGCGGCTGCGCCAGCGCCCGGCCTATCAGAAATCGGTCATGACCGCGTTGACCTGATACCGACTATTAATACGGGTTACTGTACTTGTGCGGCGCGGACAAGCACCATGCTTGTCACGCGCAGCCGTTGTATTCCGTGCGGTCTGCCCTCATGTAACAATTCTATTCCTCTTCTTTGGTGCGTAATCCGATATGAGTTCCGCTCTGTCCATCCGGCAGCTAACCAAAACCTACGGCAACGGTTTCCAGGCCCTGAGTGGTATCGATCTGGACGTCGCCGAAGGTGATTTCTTCGCCTTGCTCGGCCCCAATGGCGCCGGCAAATCCACCACCATCGGGATTCTCTCGACCCTGGTCAACAAGACCACCGGTACGGTGAACATCTTTGGCAACGACCTGGACAAATCTCCGGCGGCGCTCAAGCGCAGCATCGGCGTGGTGCCCCAGGAGTTCAACTTCAACCAGTTTGAAAAGACCTTCGACATCGTCGTGACCCAGGCCGGTTACTACGGCATCCCGCCGAAGATCGCCAAGGAACGCGCCGAGCAATACCTCACGCAACTGGGCTTGTGGGACAAGCGCGACGTGCCTTCGCGTTCCCTGTCCGGGGGCATGAAGCGCCGCTTGATGATCGCTCGCGCCCTCGTTCACGAACCGCGCCTGCTGATCCTCGACGAGCCGACGGCGGGCGTGGACATTGAGCTGCGTCGTTCGATGTGGACGTTTCTCACCGAGCTGAACCAGAAAGGCATCACCATCATCCTCACCACGCACTACCTGGAAGAGGCTGAGCAGCTGTGCCGCAACATCGGCATCATCGACCACGGCACCATTGTCGAAAACACCAGCATGCGTAATTTGCTGAGCCAGTTGCACGTCGAGACCTTCCTGCTCGACCTGAAAAACGACATGACGGTTGCGCCCCAGTTGATCGGCTACCCGAATCGCCTGGTGGACAGCCACACCCTGGAAGTCCAGGTGGACAAAGCCGTGGGCATCACCGCGCTGTTTGGCCAACTGGCTACCCAGAACATCGAGGTGCTGAGCCTGCGTAACAAAACCAATCGCCTTGAGGAGTTGTTTGTGTCCCTGGTGGAGAAAAATCTGGCGAAGGTGGCGGTATGAGTTCGGAACTGCAACCCAACCTTGTCGCGCTGCAGACCATCGTTTATCGCGAAGTGAAGCGCTTTACCCGGATCTGGCCGCAGACCTTGCTGCCGCCGGCGATCACCATGGTTTTGTACTTCGTGATCTTCGGTAACCTGATTGGTCGGCAGATTGGTGATATGGGTGGATTCACCTATATGGAGTACATCGTGCCAGGGTTGATCATGATGTCGGTGATTACCAACTCCTACGGCAACGTGGTGTCGAGCTTTTTTGGCAGCAAGTTCCAGCGGTCCATCGAGGAATTGATGGTGTCGCCGGTGTCGCCTCATACGATTTTGATCGGCTACACCCTGGGCGGTGTGCTGCGCGGGTTGATGGTTGGGGTGATTGTGACGTTGCTGTCGCTGTTCTTTACCCATTTGCAGGTGCATCACCTCGGGATCACCCTGTTGGTGGTGGTGCTGACGGCGACTATCTTTTCGTTGCTGGGGTTCATTAATGCGGTGTTTGCGCGCAACTTTGATGATATTTCGATTATTCCGACGTTTGTTCTGACGCCGCTGACGTATCTGGGTGGGGTGTTTTATTCGATCACCTTGCTGCCGCCGTTCTGGCAGACGGTGTCGTTGGCTAACCCGGTGTTGCATATGGTTAACGCGTTTCGCTATGGGATTCTGGGCGTTTCGGACATCAAGATCAGTGTGGCGATCACCTTTATGCTGGTGGCGACTGTGGTGCTGTATGTGGGGTGTGCGCGGTTGCTGGTGAGTGGGCGTGGGATGCGCACCTAAGCGTTGAGATGTGATGAGAAACGGCCTCCAGATGAGGCCGTTTTTTTTGGCGATTGGTTTGAGTACATAACCGTTTTTTCGGTAACGGCCACCTATGGTTCCGCTCTTACAGCGGCTCACTTTGGAAAAGCCCCAAAGTAAGCAAAGG
>NZ_JBSVWQ010000082.1:0-24714 GCF_054071215.1 Pseudomonas sp. SDO5522_S412
TTTTGCTTACTTTTGCGCTCTTCAAAAGTGAGCCGCTGTAAGAGCGGAACCAATATCAGCCATCACCCAAATAACGGATATGCCCCCCATCCAACAAATACGAAAGTTCCCCCACGCCAGCCGCTTTGTCCCCGCTTCCCATGTCACCCCCCACCCCCCGAATCCTCTAATTTCCCAACCCTGCGGGAAGCCTCCCGGCCCACGACTGCGCCCGCGCTTTAAACCGGGCCTCCCAGGCACTTACGCGACAGCTGAAAACGGACTTTCTCCTCAACCGTATCCGACTCAAAAAAGCAGGTTACCCCATGCAGTTCAGCAAATTACTGGCAGCTCTTTCCACCCACCCGATCCGCCTGCAAATGGACGAAGGCGACCTGATCATCCTGGGTGACGACGACGCGCTGGATGACGCCCTATGGGACCAACTGATCGCCCACAAACCCCAACTGCTCGACCTCGTCGCCCAACACGGCGGCGACTGGCTCAGCCCGGCCTACCGCATCACCCCGGACATGCTGCCCCTGGTCAACCTCGACCAACCCGCCATCGACCGCATCGTCGCCGCGATCCCCGGCGGGGCGGCGAATGTGCAAGATATCTACCCCTTGGCGCCGCTCCAGGAAGGCATGCTCTACCACCATCTGTCAGCGCACCAGGGCGACCCCTACGTGCTGCACGCGCAGTTCGTGTTCGACAGCCGCGCCCGTCTTGAAACCTTCGCCCAGGCCTTGCAATGGGTCATCGACCGCCACGATATCCTGCGCACCTCGATGGCCTGGGATCGCCTCGACGAACCCCTGCAAGTCGTCTGGCGCAAGGCCTCGCTGGCCTGCGAAGAAGCCCGCCTCGACGGCGATGTACTGACCCAACTGCAAGCTCTCTACGACGCCCGCAACTACCGCATGGACCTCGGCCAGGCCCCACTGCTGCGCCTGGTGTTCGCCGAAGACCCGCGCAACCAGCGTGTGGTCGCCATGCTGTTGTTCCACCACACCATCCTCGACCACACCGCCCTAGACGTAGTGCGCCGGGAGATCCAGCTGCACCTCGCCGGCCAGACCGAACACGCCAGTGCACCGGTGCCGTTTCGCAACTACATCGCCCAGGTCCGCCATGGCGTCAGCGAACAGGCTCACGAAGCGTTCTTCCGCGAGATGCTGGCCGATATCGACGAGCCAACCCTGCCGTTCGGCCTGCAGGATGTGCAGGGTGACGGGCATGGCATCGACGAAACCCGCATTGCCGTCGACGGCGATCTAAGTCGCCGTCTAAGGGCCCAGGCGAGACCGTTGGGTGTCAGTCCCGCCAGTGTGATGCACCTGGCGCTGGCCCAGGTGCTGGGCAAGGTCTCGGCTCGCGAAGCCGTGGTATTTGGCAGCGTGATGCTCGGCCGCATGGGCGCGGGCGAGGGTGCCGACCAGGCCCTGGGCATGTTCATCAATACCCTGCCGCTGCGGGTGGATGTAGGCGAACAAGGCGTGCGCGCCGCCGTGCACACCACCCACAAGCGCCTGACCGAACTGCTCGATCACGAACACGCCTCCCTGGCCCTGGCCCAGCGTTGCAGCGGTGTGGCCGCACCCACGCCGTTGTTCAGTGCCATCCTCAATTACCGTCACAGCGATGCCTCGGACACCCAGGCGGTGATCGACATCGCCGAAGGCATCCAGGTGTTGGGCGCCGAAGAACGCACCAACTACCCGCTGACGGTCAACGTCGATGACCTGGGCGAAGGCTTTGCCTTTACCGTGATGGTGGACGCCTCCATCGGCGCGACGCGCATTGCCGGTTACCTGCACACCGCCCTGGAAAACCTGGTGCTGGCCCTGGAACAAACGCCAGATGCACCGTTGCACAACCTGGGCATCCTGCCTGCCGCCGAACGCCAGCATCTGCTGCATGGCCTTAACGCCAGCACCCAGCACTACGCCGATTCAGCCCTGATCCACCAGCAAGTCGAAGCTCATGCCGCCAGCCATCCCGAAGCCATCGCGCTGCGCTTTGAACACGAACACCTGAGCTACCGCGAGCTGAACGAGCGCGCCAACCAGGTTGCGCATTGCCTGCTCAAGCATGGCATCCGCCCCGATGACCGGGTGGCGATCTGTGTCGAACGCGGGCTGGAAATGATCATTGGCCTGCTGGGGATTCTCAAGGCTGGGGCGGGTTATGTGCCGATCGATCCTGCCTACCCGCTGGACCGTATCGCCTACACCCTGAAAGACAGCGCGCCGCTGGCGGTGCTGGTGCAGGACGACACCCGCCACCTGGTGGGCGACGTCACGTCGATCGACCTCAACAGCCTGCAGCACGAGCCCATCGTCAACCCCAACGTTGCAATCAGCGCGTCCAGCCTTGCCTATGTGATCTACACCTCCGGCTCCACCGGCCTGCCCAAGGGCGTGATGATCGAACACCGCAACGTCGCGCGACTGTTCAGCGCCACCGAGCACTGGTTCAAGTTCAACGCCAATGACACCTGGGCGCTGTTCCACTCGTTTGCCTTCGACTTCTCGGTGTGGGAGATCTGGGGCGCGCTGATGCATGGCGGGCAGTTGCTGGTGGTGCCGCAGCTGGTCAGCCGCTCGCCGGACGAGTGTTACGCACTGCTGTGCGAAGCCGGCGTCAGTATTCTCAACCAGACCCCGAGCGCGTTCCGCCAGTTGATCGCGGCACAGGGCCGCAGCCAGCAACTGCACTCGCTGCGCCAGGTGATCTTCGGCGGTGAAGCCCTGGAACCGGGGATTCTCAAGCCGTGGTACGCCCGGGTGACCAACGCTGGTACGCGGTTGGTCAACATGTATGGCATCACCGAAACCACCGTGCACGTGACCTACCGTGCCCTGGAGGCGGCGGATGCACAGCGGGTGGGCGTGAGCCCGATTGGCGTGCGCATTCCCGACTTGCAACTGTATGTGCTGGACGCCCGCCGCGAACCGGTGCCGAGCGGCGTAGTCGGGGAGTTGTACGTCGGCGGTGCCGGCGTGGCGCGGGGTTATCTCAACCGCGATGAGCTGACGGCCGAACGTTTTCTGACGGATCCCGCAACCGGCCTGCGCCTGTACAAGACCGGTGACCTCGGCCGGATGCTGGCCGACGGCAGTGTCGAGTACCTGGGGCGCAACGACGACCAGGTGAAGATTCGCGGTTTCCGTATCGAACTGGGGGAAATCGAAGCACGCCTGGCCACCTGCGAAGGTGTGCGCGAAGCCGTGGTGATTGCCCGCGAAGACGAACCGGGCGACAAGCGCCTGGTGGCCTACGTGATTGCCCAGCCTGAACACACGCCCACTGCCGCTGAGCTGCGTGACCACCTGCTGCTGTCCCTCGCCGAGTACATGGTGCCCAGCGCCTTTGTGCTGCTCGACGCGTTCCCGCTTACCACCAACGGCAAGCTCGACCGCAAGGCCTTGCCGGCACCGGACGCCGATGCCCTGGCCCGTCGTGGTTATGAAGCGCCACAAGGCGCGGTGGAAACCGCGATCGCGAATCTCTGGCAAGACCTGCTCAAGGTCGACCGGGTCGGGCGCCAGGACAACTTTTTCGAGCTGGGCGGCCATTCGTTGCTGGCGGTCAAGCTGATCGAGCGCATGCGCCAGCTCGAGCTGAGCGCCGATGTGCGGGTGCTGTTCGGCCAGCCGACCCTGGCTGCGCTGGCCGCTGCGGTGGGCGGGCAACATGAAGTGCAGGTCCCGGCCAACCTGATCGGCGAAGCGACGCGGCACATCACCCCGGACATGCTGCCGCTGGTGAATCTCGACCAGCAGGCCATCGACCATATCATCGCCAGTGTCCCCGGCGGCATCGCCAACGTGCAGGACATCTACGGCCTGGCCCCGTTGCAGGCCGGCATCCTCTACCACCACCTGGCAACCACCGAAGGCGATCCCTACGTGTTGCAGGTGCAGTTCAGCTTCAGCGGCCATGAGCCGGTCGAGGCGTTTATCCGTGCGCTGCAAAGTGTCATCGAGCGCAACGATATCCTGCGTACCGGGATTGTCTGGGAAGGCCTGGACGAGCCGGTACAGGTGGTCTTGCGCCAGGCGCTGCTGGTGGTTGAGCAGGTTGAAGCCGATCCTTCCAGTGCCGTATTGGCGCAACTGCAGGAACGCTTCGACCCACGCCACTACCGCCTCGACCTGTCCCGCGCCTCGTTGATGCGGTTTGCCTACGCCGAGGATCACGGCCGTTACGTCGGCATCCTGCTGCTGCACCACATCCTGCTGGACCACACCGCGTTGCAGGTGCTGGTGGAGGAAATGAGCGCGAGCCTTGCAGGCGAAACGTGCTTGCTGCCCGACGCCGTGCAGTACCGCAACTACGTGGCCCAGGCGCGCCTCGGTGTGAGCGCTGCGCAGCATGAGGCGTTCTTCAGCGAAATGCTCGGCGACATCGACGAGCCGACCCTGGCCTTCGGCTTGCAGGACGTGAACCGCGACGGCAGCGGTGTGCGCGAAGCGCACGTGGCATTGGAACCGGCCCTCAGCCTGGGCCTTCGCGAGCAGGCCCGGCAACTGGGGGTGAGTGCCGCAAGCCTGGTGCACCTGGCATGGGCCCAGGTCCTCGGCCAGGTCTCGGGCCAGGACGATGTGGTCTTCGGCACCGTGCTGCTGGGCCGGCTGCACGGCGGCGAGGGCGCCGACCGGGCGCTGGGAATGTTCATCAATACCTTGCCGTTGCGGGTCAGTGTCGGCGCGGTGGGCGTGCAGGCTGGCGTGCGCGCCACCCATGCGCGGCTGGCACAGTTGCTGGGGCATGAACATGCGTCCTTGTCCCTGGCCCAGCGATGCAGTGGCGTGTCCGGTGCGCTGCCGTTGTTCAGCACCTTGCTCAACTACCGCCACAGCGCGCCGGGTGAAGCGCCGGGCGCCAGCCCGTTCGCCGACGCCGGGATCGAAATCCTCAGTTCCGAGGAGCGCAGCAACTACCCGCTGGTGCTGAACGTCGACGACCTCGGCGCAGGCTTTGCCTTGACCGTGCAAGGCGTGTCGGAGGTGGATGTGCAGCGCGTCGGCGACTACATGCTCAGCGCCTTGCGCAACCTGGTCACGGCACTGCAACAGGCGCCGACCACACCGCTGCATCAAGTGTCGATCCTGCCAGCCGCCGAGCGGCATCAAGTGCTGGTGGATTTCAACGCCACTGCTCGCGCCTACCCGGCTGCGCACACCGTGCACGGGATCTTCGAAGCCGGCGTCCTGACCAGCCCCGACGCGCTGGCGGTGGTACACGGCGACGTGTCGCTGACGTACCGCGAACTCAACCTGCGGGCCAATCGCCTGGCCCACTATTTGATCGACCAGGGTGTAAAACCGGGCGACAGCGTGGCCATCGCGCTGCCACGTTCCATCGACCTGCTGGTCAGCCAACTGGCCATCCTCAAGTGCGCGGCGGTGTACGTGCCGCTGGACATCAATGCGCCGGACGAACGCCAGGCGTTCATGGTGCAGGACAGTCACGCCGGGCAGGTGCTGCGTGATCTCGACGGGCTGAACCTCGACAATCAGCCGGCCCATAATCCGAACCTGTCCCAGTCTGCCGAAAGCGTGGCGTACATCATGTACACCTCCGGCTCAACCGGCGCGCCCAAGGGTGTGCAGGTGCCCCATCGCGCCGTCTCTCGATTGGTGATCAACAACGGTTATGCCGACTTCAATCACCGCGACCGGGTGGCCTTCGCCTCGAACCCGGCGTTCGACGCCAGCACCCTCGATGTGTGGGCGCCGTTGCTCAACGGCGGCTGCGTGGTGGTGGTCGAGCATGCCACGTTGCTGTCCCAGGCCGCGTTTGGCGCCCTGTTGCAGGAGCAATCCGTCAGCGTGTTGTGGATGACCGCCGGGCTGTTCCATCAGTACGCCGACGGGTTGATGCCGATGTTCCGGCAACTGCGCTACTTGATCGTCGGCGGCGATGTGCTCGACCCGCAGGTGATCGCCCGGGTGCTTGAGCACGGCGCGCCGCAGCACCTGCTGAATGGCTATGGCCCCACCGAAGCCACGACGTTTTCCACCACCTTCGAGATCAAGTCGGTGGGTGAGGGCGGTATTCCGATTGGTCGACCGATTGGCAACAGCCGTGCCTACGTGCTGGATGCACGGCAGCAGCCGGTGGCGTTGGGCGTGGTTGGCGAGCTGTACATCGGTGGCGCGGGTGTGGCCAAGGGTTACCTGAACCAGCCGCAATTGACCGCCGAGAAATTTATCGTCGACCCGTTCGGCGATGGGCTGCTGTACCGCACCGGCGACCTGGCGAGCTGGCAGGCGGACGGCACCTTGCTGTACCAGGGCCGCAACGACCATCAGCTGAAAATCCGTGGTTTCCGTATCGAGCCCGGTGAAATCGAAAGCTGCCTCGCCAGCTATTCCGGCGTGAAAGACACGGTGGTGCTGGCCCGTGAAGATGAGCCCGGCGACAAGCGCCTGGTGGCTTACTACACCGCCCAGGCGCCGCTGAGTATTGAAGCGTTGCGAGCGCACCTGCAAAGCCGGCTGCCGGACTACATGGTGCCGTCGGCCTATGTCTGGCTGGAACTGTTGCCGCTGACGGCGAATGGCAAGCTGGACCGCAAGGGCCTGCCTGCGCCGGATCAGGCGTCGCTGCTCAGCCGTGGTTTCGAAGCGCCCGAAGGCGAGGTGGAAACCCTGCTGGCGCAAATCTGGCAGGACGTGTTGAAGGTCGAGCGGGTAGGGCGCTTTGACCACTTCTTTGAACTCGGTGGCCATTCGTTGCTGGCGGTGAGCCTGATCGAGCGCATGCGCCAGGCGGGCCTGAGCGCCGATGTGCGGGTGCTGTTCAACCAGCCAAGCCTGGCGGCGCTGGCGGCGGCGGTGGGCAGTGGCCGGGAAATCGTGGTGCCGGCCAACGGCATTGCGCCTGGCTGCGAGCACATCACGCCGTCGATGCTGACCCTGGTCAAGCTGGACCAGCCGGCCATCGACCGCATCGTGGCGACGGTGCCCGGCGGTGCGGCCAACGTGCAGGATATCTACCCGCTGGCGCCGTTGCAGGAAGGCATCCTCTACCACCACATCAGCGCCGAACAGGGCGACCCCTACCTGCTGCAATCGCGCATGGCGTTTGACAGCGTCGAGCGTTTGCAGGCCTTCATGGGCGCGCTGCAAAAGGTCGTGGCGCGCCACGATATCCTGCGCACCGGCGTGGTGTGGGAAGGCTTGGACAGCCCGGTGCAAGTGGTGTGGCGCCAGGCCGAACTGGTGGTGCAGAACATCCCGCTGGACCCGGCCGATGGTGATGTGATCGAACAACTGCACGCGCGTTTTGATGCCCGCCACTATCGCCTGGATATCACCCAGGCGCCGCTGCTGCGCATGGTGTATGCGCAGGACCCGGCCAACCAGCGGGTCGCGGCGATCCTGCTGTTCCATCACCTGGCACTGGACCACACGGCCATGGAAGTGGTCGGCCAGGAAATGCGGGCGTTCCTGTTCAACCAGGCCGATGACTTGCCGGCCGCCGCACCGTTCCGTCACTACGTGGCCCAGGCTCGCCTGGGTGTCAGCGCCCAGGAACACGAGCAGTTCTTCCGCGAAATGCTCGCCGATGTCGACGAGCCCACGCTGCCCTTCGGCGTGCAGGATGTGCAGGGCGATGGCCGGGATATCGAAGAGGCCGAATTGCCCGTCGATGCAGGGCTGGCGCTGCGGGTTCGTGAACAGGCGCGGCAACTGGGGGTCAGCGCTGCGAGCCTGATGCACCTCGCGTGGGCCCAGGTCCTCGGGCTGGTGTCGGGCCGTCAGGACGTGGTGTTCGGCACCGTATTGATGGGCCGCATGCAAGCCGGCGAAGGTGCCGACCGGGCATTGGGCATGTTCATCAACACCTTGCCGCTGCGGGTGGAGGTGGGTGCCGACGCGGTACGTGCCGGCGTCAAGGCGACCCACGCCCGGCTCAGTGCCTTGCTGGGCCATGAGCATGCGTCCCTGGCGCTGGCCCAGCGGTGCAGCGGCGTGCCGACCTCGATGCCGTTGTTCAGCGCCTTGCTCAACTACCGCCACAGCACCCCGGGCGAAATGGCCCGCGACGGCCACGGTATCTGGGAAGGCGTGCAATTGCTCGGCGGCGAAGAACGCAGCAACTACCCGCTGACCCTGAGTGTGGACGACCTTGGCACAGGCTTCGGCCTGACGGTACTGGCGCTGGAATCCATCGGCGCGCAGCGCCTGTGCGACTCCATGCACAGTGCGCTGGAGCAACTGGTGGAGGCCCTTGAGCACGCGCCGCAAACGCCGCTGCATCAGTTGCCGGTACTGCCTGCCCGCGAACGCGAACACCTGCTGCGCAGCTTCAACGCCACCGCCCGCGACTACCCGCAAGGGCAGACCCTGCACGGCGCTTTCGAAGCCCAGGCCCTGCGCCTGCCGCAGGCGATTGCCGTGAGCCAGGACGGCCAGCACCTGACGTACCAACAGCTCAACCAACGCGCCAACCAATTGGCCCATCACTTGCTGGCGCTGGGCGTACAGCCCGACGACCGTGTGGCGATCTGCTGCCGACGCGGCCCGCAGATGCTGGCGGGCCTGCTGGCGATTCTCAAGGCGGGCGCGGCCTACGTCCCGGTAGACCCGGCCTATCCGGCCGAGCGCATCGCTTACCTGCTGCAAGACAGCGCACCGGTCGCGGTCCTGGCCGAAGAGAGCACACGTGGCGTGCTCGGTGATGTCGCCATCGTCGATCTGCATGGCGCCTATCCCGACGGCACCAATCCCCACATCTCCAGCCTGACCCCGGCGAACCTCGCCTACGTCATCTACACCTCTGGATCCACCGGCCAGCCCAAAGGCGTGATGGTGGAACACCGCACCGTGGAAAACCTGGTGCATTGGCACTGTGAAGCTTTCGACCTGCAGGCCGCCAGCCACACCAGCAGCGTGGCCGGCTTCGGTTTCGATGCCATGGCCTGGGAAGTCTGGCCCGCACTGTGCGTGGGGGCGACCTTGCACCTGCCACCGGCCCATGTCGGCAATGAAAACATCGACGAACTGCTGGCCTGGTGGCTGGCCCAGCCGCTGGACGTGAGCTTCCTGCCCACCCCGGTGGCCGAGTACGCGTTCAGCCAGGACCTTGAGCACCCAAGCCTGCGCACCCTGTTGATCGGCGGTGATCGCCTGCGCCAGTTCAGCCATGAGCGACGTTTCGCGGTGATCAATAACTACGGCCCCACCGAAGCCACGGTGGTCGCCACCTCTGGCCGGGTGCGCGCCGGCCAGCCGCTGCATATCGGCAAGCCGATGGCCAATGCCACGGTGTACCTGCTGGATGCACAACAACGGCCGGTGCCGGTGGGTGTGGCCGGTGAGCTGTATGTAGGCGGCCGCGGCGTGGCCCGCGGCTACCTGAATCGCCCGGACCTGACCGCCGAGCGATTCCTCGATGACCCGTTCAACCCGGGCCGCATGTACCGCACCGGCGACCTGGCGCGCTGGCTGCCGGATGGCAACATTGAATATCTGGGCCGCAACGACGACCAGGTAAAAGTCCGGGGCGTGCGCGTCGAGCTGGGAGAAATCGAAACCCGCCTGGCCGCCGTCGACGGCGTCAAGGAAGCCGTGGTGCTGGTGCGCGACGGCCGCCTGGTGGCCTGGTTCACCGAACAAAAACCGCTGGTTATCGAAACCCTGCGCGCCGAGCTGCACAGCCAACTGCCCGAGGCCATGGTGCCGGTGGTCTACGTCAAACTCGACAGCTGGCCGTTGACCGCCAACGGCAAGCTTGACCGCAAGGCGCTGCCGGCACCGGATCAGGCCGCCGTGCTCAGCCGGGAATATGAAGCCCCACGCGGCGAAGTCGAGACCACCCTGGCGCGGATCTGGGCCGAGGTGTTGCAGGTGGAGCAAGTGGGCCGCCATGACCACTTCTTCGAGCTGGGCGGCCATTCCTTGCTGGCGGTAAGCCTGATCGAGCGCATGCGCCAGGCCGGCCTCAGCGCCGATGTGCGGGTGCTGTTCAGCCAGCCGACGCTGGCGGCATTGGCAGCGGCAGTGGGCAGTGGCCGGGAAGTGGTGGTGCCGGTGAATGCCATCGCCGCCGATTGCCCGCGCATCACGCCCTCGATGCTGCCATTGGTGGAGCTGGATCAGCCGATGATCGACCAGATCGTCGCCAGCGTGCCGGGTGGCGCCGCCAATGTGCAGGATATTTACCCGCTGGCACCGTTACAGGAAGGCATTCTTTACCACTACATCACGGCGGAGCAGGGCGATCCGTACCTGCTGCAATCGCACCTGGCATTCGATACCCAGGCGCGCCTGGACAGCTTCGCCCAGGCCTTGCAGCAGGTGATCGACCGCCACGACATCCTGCGTACCGGTGTGGTCTGGGAAGGCTTGGCGCAGCCGGTGCAAGTGGTGTGGCGCAAGGCTCGATTGACGGTCGAAGCGCTGCATCTGGACGGTGATGTGCTGGCCGGCCTGCATCAGCGTTTCGACGCCCGGCGCTACCGGCTGGACATCGCCCAGGCGCCGCTGATCCGCCTGATGTACGCCAACGACCCGGCCAATCAGCGGGTGGTGGCGGTGCTGCTGTATCACCACATCGTGCTGGACCACACCGCGTTCGACGTGGTGCTGCGGGAAATGCAGGGCTACCTGCTGGGGCACCCCGCACCGCAGTCCGCGCCGATGCCTTATCGCAACTACGTGGCGCAGGCGCGACTGGGTGTCAGCGAGCAGGAACATGAAGGGTTCTTCCGCGAGATGCTTGGCGATATCCATGAGCCAACGCTGCCGTTTGGCTTGCAGGATGTGCAGGGCGATGGTCGGGATATCGAAGAATTCACGCATCACCTGGACGCTGCCGTCAGCCGGCGCCTCAGGGCCCAGGCACGCCTGCTGGGCGTGAGCACCGCGAGCCTGTTCCACCTGGCATGGGCGCAGGTGTTGGCGGTGACGTCGGGCAAGCCGAATGTGGTGTTTGGCACGGTGCTGGTCGGCCGGATGCAGGGCGGCGAGGGCGCGGACCGGGCCCTTGGCGTGTTCATCAACACCCTGCCATTGCGCCTGGATATCGACGGGCAAGGCGTGCGCGACAGCGTGCGCAGCACCCATGCCCGGCTCACCGCGCTGCTGGGCCATGAACATGCTTCCCTGGCCCTGGCCCAGCGTTGCAGCGGGGTGGCGGCGCCGCTGCCGCTGTTCAGCTCGATGCTCAATTATCGCCACCGGGGCGGCGCCACCCGTTCACAGGACGCGCAGCACGCCTGGGAAGGCATGCAGACCCTGACCAATGACGGGCGCACCAACTATCCGTTGACCCTGAACGTCGATGACCTGGGTGATGGTTATGACTTCACCGCGTTGACCCCGGCCCAGGTAGGCGCACAACGGGTCTGCGGTTATATGCAGATGGCGTTGACCCAGTTGGTGGAGGCCCTGGAGCACGCGCCGCACCAGGCCCTTGACCGCCTGCCGATCCTGGGGGATGCAGAGCGTCAGCAACTGCTGTTTGATTTCAATGCCACCGAGGTTGACTACGACCTGGCGCAGACCCTGCACGGCCTGTTCGAGGCCCAGGTCGAGCGCACGCCGGATGCATTGGCGGTGAAGGCGGGTGAGCAATGCCTGACCTATGCCGAGCTGAACCAGCGCGCCAACCAACTGGCGCACCACCTGCGGGAACTGGGCGTGCAGCCGGATTCGCGGGTGGTGATTTGCGTCGAGCGTGGTCTGGAGATGGTCATCGGTCTGTTTGCGATCCTCAAGGCCGGTGGTGGTTATGTGCCGCTGGACCCGGCGTACCCGCTGGATCGCCTCGCCTACATGCTGCAAGACACCCAGCCCGCGGCGCTGCTGGTGCAGGGCGCTACCCGTTCGTTGCTGGGCGACGTGACGGTGCCGGTGGTGGATCTTGACCAGAACACCTGGGCGCACCAGCCGGTGTCCAACCCACAGGTTCCCGGGTTGACCGCGCAGCACCAGGCCTACGTGATCTACACCTCCGGCTCCACCGGCCAACCCAAGGGCGTGATCAACGAGCACGCGGGTGTGGTCAACCGCTTGTTGTGGATGCAGGACGCCTACGGCCTGAACGCCACTGATGCGGTACTGCAGAAAACCCCGTTCAGCTTCGATGTGTCGGTGTGGGAGTTCTTCTGGCCCCTGTTCACCGGTGCGCGGCTGGTCATGGCACGCCCCGGCGGGCACAAGGAGCCGGCTTACCTGTGCGAGGTGATCGCGGCAGAACAGATCACCACCTTGCACTTCGTGCCGTCGATGCTCGATGTGTTCCTGGCCCACGGTGATGTCAGCCAGGGCGCCGGGCTGCTGCGGGTGATGTGCAGCGGCGAAGCCTTGCCCGGCGGCCTGGTGCGGCGCTTCAAGCAGCAATTGCCCGGCATCGGTTTGTACAACCTCTATGGCCCGACGGAAGCCGCGGTGGACGTGACCGCCTGGAACTGCGCCAGGCCCGTGGTGCCGGACAACACGCCTATCGGCAAGCCGATTGCCAACACCCGCATGTACCTGCTGGATGCCCGGTTGCAACCGGTGCCGCTGGGCGTGGTGGGCGAGCTGTTTATCGCCGGTGTGCAAGTGGCTCGCGGTTACCTGCACCGTCCCGAACTGACGGCCGAGCGCTTCCTCAAGGACCCGTTCAACCCAGGCCGGATGTACCGCACCGGTGACGTCGGGCGCTACCTGCCGGATGGCAATATCGAGTACCTGGGCCGTAATGACGACCAGGTAAAAATCCGTGGCCTGCGTATTGAACTCGGAGAAATCCAGGCGCGGCTGACCGAGTACCCACAGGTGAAGGAAGCGGCCGTGTTGGCCCGCGACGAACGCCTGGTGGCTTACTACACCGGCGTGCCAGCCGATATCGAACAACTGCGGACGCACCTGCTGGCGCGTTTGCCGGACTTCATGGTGCCTGCGGTATTCGTGTATCTGGACGCTCTGCCCCTGAGCCCCAACGGCAAGCTCGACCGCAAGGCCTTGCCGACGCCGGGTGTGGAATCACTGATCGTGCGCGAGTACGAGGCCCCGGTGGGCGCTACCGAAATCACCCTGGCGCGGCTGTGGACCGAGCTGCTGAAGGTGGAGCGGGTCGGGCGTCACGACAACTTTTTCGAGCTGGGCGGGCACTCGTTGCTGGCCGTCAGCTTGATCGGACGCTTGCGTCAGGAAGGCATGGAAGCCGATGTGCGGGGCCTGTTCGAACAACCGACCCTGGCCGGCTACGCCGCAATTACCGAACGAATGGAGATCGTCCTGTGAGCATCATCGAACTGTTGGCGACACTCAAGGCCAAGGATGTGCAACTGGCGCTCAAGGGCGATCAGTTGTCGGTGCAAGGCAACAAGCAGGCCCTGAGCGACGCGGCGCTGGTGGCCTCGCTGCGCGAACACAAGCCGGCGCTGATCGAGCTGATCAAGGCCGGGGAGTACTCGGCCACCAAGGCCGGTGAGGTGCAGGTGCCGGCCAATGGCATTCCACCGGGCGCTACCTCGATTACCCCGAAGATGCTGAGCCTGTCGACCCTCAGCCAGGCGTCCATCGACCGTATCCTCGAGACCGTCGAGGGTGGCGTCGCCAATGTGCAGGACATCTACCCGCTGGCACCGTTGCAGGAGGGCATCCTCTACCACCATGTGAGTGCCGAGCACGGCGACCCGTACATCATGCAGTCGCTGTTTGCCTTCGACAGCCTTGAGCGTTTCGAGGGCTTCGCCCAGGCCTTGCAACAGGTGATCGACCGTCACGACATCCTGCGGACCGGCGTGGTGTGGGAAGGCCTGGAAGAGCCGTCGCAAGTGGTCTGGCGCACGGCGCGCCTGCCGGTGCAGGCGATTGAACTGGACCCGGCAGACGGCGATATCGCCGCCCAGTTGCATCGCCTGTTCGATGGCCGCCACTACCGCATGGACGTGACCCGCGCGCCGCTGCTGCGCCTGGTGCGGGCCTGGGATGAAGCCGGCCAACGGGTGGTGGCGATGCTGTTGTTCCACCACATGGCCCTGGACCACAGCGCGCTGGAAGTGGTCTGCCACGAGATGCAAGCCTGCCTGCTGGGCAGGGCGGCTGAACTGGGCCAGGCGGTGCCGTTTCGCAACTATGTCGCCCAGGCGCGCCTGGGCATCAGCGAGCAGGAGCACGAAGGGTTCTTCCGGCAGATGCTCGGCGACATCAGCGAGCCGACCTTGCCCTACGGCCTGCAGGATGTGCAGGGCGACGGCGACAACATCCAGGAGATCAGCCTGCCGCTGGCCCCGCAGTTGAGCCGGCGCTTGCGCGCCCAGGCCCGGCAGTTGGGCGTCAGCGCCGCGAGCCTGTTCCACATGGGCTGGGCCCAGGTGCTGGGAGTGCTGGCGGGCAAGGAACAGGTGGTGTTCGGCACGGTGCTGATGGGCCGCATGCAGGGCAGCCACGACACCGACCGTGCCCTGGGGATCTTTATCAACACCTTGCCATTGCGGGTGGATGTAGGCGCCGAAGACGTGCGCACCGGGGTCAAGGCGACCCATGCCCGGCTGACCACCTTGCTGCGTCACGAACACGCGGCGCTGGCCCTGGCCCAGCGTTGCAGCGGTGTAGTGGCGCCGACGCCGCTGTTCAGCGCGTTGCTCAACTACCGCCATAGCGCAGGCGGCGCGAGCGCCGAAGCGGTCTCGGCCTGGCAGGGTATTCAAGCGTTGCGCTCCGAGGAACGCACCAACTACCCGTTGACCCTGAGCGTCGACGACCTGGGCGAAGACTTCAGCCTGAGCCTGTTGGCCAGTGCCCAGGTTGATCCGCAGCGGGTGTGCGCTTATCTGCAAACTGCCCTGGAGAATTTGGTACAGGCGCTGGAACAGGCACCCGAAACACCCTTGAATCGCTTGTCGGTGTTGCCCGAGGCGGAGCAGCGGCACTTGCTGGAGCAGTTCAACGCGACAGCCATCGACTTCCCGCAAGGCACCACCCTGCACGGGCGTATCGAGGCCCAGACCCTGCTGACCCCGGACGCGGTGGCCGCGGTGTATCAAGGCCGCCAGCTGACCTATGCCGAGTTGAATCAACAAGCCAACCTGCTGGCCCATCACCTGCTGGCGCTGGGGGTAAAACCCGACGATCGCGTGGCCATCGTTGCCCGGCGCGGGCTGGACACCCTGGCCGGGTTGCTGGCGATCCTCAAGGCCGGTGCCTGCTATGTGCCGGTGGACCCGTCGCACCCGGCCGAGCGCCTGAGCTACCTGCTCGGCGACAGCGCCCCGGTCGCGGTACTGACCCAGCATGCACTGCTGGAGCGCCTGCCCGCGCTCGATGTGCCGGTGATCAACCTGGACCGTTTTACCTGGCATCACCATTCGGCGAGCAACCCGCAGGTGGCCGTCACGCCCACCAACCTGGCCTACGTGATCTACACCTCCGGCTCCACCGGCCTGCCCAAGGGCGTGATGGTGGAACATCACACCGTGGCCAACCTGGTGGACTGGCACTGCATCGCGTTTGACCTGTGCGCAGGCCGCCACACCGCGAGCGTTGCCGGGTTTGGCTTTGACGCGATGGCCTGGGAAGTCTGGCCGGCACTGTGCGTGGGGGCCACCTTGCACCTGCCGCCGGCCCACGACGGCGCTGAAGATATCGACGCGCTGCTGGACTGGTGGCGCGCACAACCGCTGGACGTGTGTTTCCTGCCCACGCCGGTGGCCGAATATGCGTTCAGCCAGAACATCGAGCACCCGACCCTGCGCACCTTGCTGATTGGCGGCGACCGCCTGCGCCAGTTCACCCGGGCCCAGCGTTTCGAGGTGATCAACAACTACGGCCCCACGGAAGCCACGGTGGTCGCCACCTCCGGGCGGATCGAGCCCGGGCAGCCGTTGCACATCGGCAAACCCATCGCCAATGCCACGGTTTACCTGCTGGACGAACAGCAGCGCCCGGTGCCCTTGGGGGTTGCCGGTGAACTGTACGTGGGCGGCAAGGGCGTGGCGCGGGGTTACCTCAATCGCCCGGAAATGACCGCCGAACGTTTCCTGGATGACCCATTCAATTCGGGCCGCATGTACCGCACCGGCGACCTCGCGCGCTGGTTGCCGGACGGGAATATCGAGTACTTGGGCCGCAACGACGACCAGGTGAAAATCCGCGGTGTGCGCATCGAACTGGGGGAAATCGAAACCCGCTTCAACCAGCTGCCCGGTCTCCAGGAAGCCGTGGTGCTGGCCCGTGAAGACCAACCGGGCCAGCCCCGGCTGGTGGCTTACTTCACCGAAAACCCGCAATTCGAACCGCTTGAAGTGGGCGCGATTCGCGCCCACCTGGTGGCGCACCTGCCGGACTACATGGTCCCGGTGGCCTACGTGAAACTCGATGCGTTGCCCCTGACCGCCAACGGCAAACTGGACCGCAAGGCGCTGCCAAAGCCGGACCTGGCCGCCGTCTTCACCCGCGAATACGAGGCGCCTCATGGCGATATCGAAACCGTCCTCGCGCAGATCTGGGCCGATGTGTTGCAAGTGGAACGTGTTGGGCGCCAGGATCATTTCTTTGAGTTGGGCGGCCATTCGTTGCTGGCCATGCGCATGGTGTCCCAGGTTCGCCAGCAACTGGGGGTCGACCTGGCACTGGGCGAACTGTTCGCCAATGCCGAACTGGCGGCGGTGGCGCAGGTCGTGGCCCAGGCCGGGCGCAGCACCTTGCCGGATATCCTGCCGGCGGCGCGGGACACGGAGTTGCCGTTGTCGTTTGCCCAGCAACGCCTGTGGTTCCTGGCGTTGATGGAGGGCGCCAACACCGCCTACAACATTCCCATCGGCCTGCGCCTGCGCGGGCAGTTGCACGTCGACGCGCTGCAACGGGCCCTGGCACGGATCGTCGCGCGGCACGAGACCTTGCGCAGCCGGTTTGCCCAGCAGGATGACGACGCCCAGGTGCTGATCGTGCCGCCTGAAGAAGTGATGCCCCTGCAAGTCCAGGACCTGCGCCGCCACCCCGAAGCACAGCAGGTGCTCGACGCGTTGATCCAGGGCGAAGCCTCGGCGCCTTTTGATTTGCAGCGCGGCCCGCTGTTGCGCGGGCGCCTGGTGATCATGGCCGACGATCACCACGTGTTGCTGCTGACTATCCACCACATCGTGTCCGATGGCTGGTCCATGGGCGTGCTGACCCGCGAACTGATGGCGCTGTACCAGGCGTTCAGCCACGGTGAGGCTGACCCACTGCCGCCGTTGCCGATCCAGTACAGCGACTTTGCCGTATGGCAGCGCCTGTGGCTGAGCGGCGAAGTGCTGCATCGCCAGAGCAGCTACTGGCAACACACCCTGGCCGGTGCGCCGGCGTTGCTGATGTTGCCGACCGACCGCCCACGCCCGGCCCAGCAGGACTACGCCGGCAGCAGCGTCGAGGTGCACCTGGATGAGCGCCTGAGCGCCGAGCTCAAGGCTCTCAGCCAGCGCCACGGCACCACGCTGTACATGGTGATGATGACGGCGTGGGCCTCGTTGCTCGCGCGTTTGGCCGGGCAGGAGGAAGTGGTGATCGGCTCGCCGGTCGCCAACCGCCAGCGGGCCGAGGTGGAAGGCCTGATCGGGTTGTTCGTCAACACCCTGGCAGTGCGCATTGATACCTCGGGCGAACTGAGTGCCGAGGCGCTGCTGGCGCGGGTCAAGGGGCTGGCGCTGGACGCCCAGGCTCATCAGGATCTGCCGTTTGAGCAGGTGGTGGAAATCACCCGGCCATTGCGCAGCCTGGCCCATAGCCCGCTGTTCCAGACGATGTTGACCTGGCAGGACAGTGATGCGCCGGTGCTGGCCCTCGGCGACCTGAGCCTTGAAGGAATCGTGGAGGACAGTCACTTTGCCAAGTTCGACCTGTCCCTGAACCTCGGCGAGACCCGGGGCGAAATTCGCGGCACCCTGGAATACGCCATCGCGTTGTTCGACGAGTCGACCATGCAACGCTATGTCGGCTATTTCACCCGCGTGCTACAGGCCATGGTGGATAACGATCAGGCGGTGCTGGAGCAGGCTGACTTGCTGGACGATCAGGAGCGCCAGCATCTGCTGTTCGACTTCAATAACACCACAGTGGATTACAACCTCGACCAGACGCTGCACGGTATGTTCGAAGCCCAGGTGGCGAGAACGCCGGATGCGCTTGCGGTGAAGGCAGGCTCGGAGTGCCTGAGCTACCGCGAGCTAAACGAACGGGCCAATCAGTTGGCGCACCATCTGCGGGAGCTGGGTGTACAGCCGGATTCGCGGGTGGCGATTTGCGTCGAGCGCGGCCTGGAGATGGTCATCGGCCTGTTCGCAATCCTCAAGGCGGGCGGCGGTTATGTGCCGCTGGACCCGGCGTATCCGCTGGAACGTATCGCCTACATGCTCAAGGACAGCGCCCCGGCCGCCGTGCTGGTGCAGGGCGAAACCCGTTCGTTGCTGGGCGACGTCACGGTGCCGCTGGTGGACCTGGACCGGAACACCTGGCAGCACCAATCAACGTCCAACCCACGAGTGGATGGGCTGACCGCGCAGCATCAGGCCTACGTGATCTACACCTCGGGTTCTACCGGCCAACCGAAGGGCGTGATCAACGAGCACGCGGGCGTGGTCAACCGCCTGCTGTGGATGCAGGACGAGTACGGACTGACTGCCCAGGACAGGGTGTTGCAGAAAACCCCATTCAGCTTCGACGTCTCGGTGTGGGAGTTCTTCTGGCCGCTGTTCACCGGCGCGCGGTTGGTGATGGCGCGTCCAGGCGGGCATAAAGACCCGGCCTACCTGTGTGAGGTGATCGAGGCGGAGCAGATCACCACGCTGCACTTTGTGCCATCGATGCTCGATGTGTTCCTGGCCCACGGCGACGTCAGCCAGAGCGCCGGGATGGTGCGGGTGATGTGCAGTGGTGAAGCGCTCCCCGGCAACCTGGTGCGCCGTTTCAAGCAGCAGTTGCCGGGCATCGGTTTGTACAACCTTTATGGCCCGACCGAGGCGGCGGTGGACGTGACGGCGTGGGATTGCACCGGGCCCGCCACGCCGGACAACACCCCCATCGGCAAGCCGATTGCCAACACCCGCATGTACCTGCTGGACGGGCAGTTGCAGCCTGTTCCGTTGGGTGTGGTGGGCGAGCTGTTCATCGGTGGCGTGCAAGTGGCGCGGGGTTACCTGCACCGTCCTGAGCTGACCGCCGAGCGCTTCCTCAAGGACCCGTTCAGCGCCGGCCGGATGTATCGCACTGGCGACGTCGGGCGCTACCTGCCGGACGGCACCATCGAGTATTTGGGCCGCAATGACGACCAGGTGAAAATCCGTGGCTTGCGCATCGAACTGGGGGAGATCCAGGCGCGACTGCTGCAATTCCCGCAGATCAACGAAGCCGCCGTGGTCGCCCGCGATTCACGGCTGGTGGCTTACTACACCGGCGTGCCGGCGCAAATCGACGCTTTGCGCAGCCATTTGCTGGAACACCTGCCGGACTACATGGTACCGGCCACCTTCATGCACCTGGAGGCCTTGCCCCTGAGCCCCAATGGCAAGCTCGACCGCAAGGCACTGCCGGCGCCAGGCCTGGAATCGGTGAGCGCCCGGGAGTACGTCGCGCCTGTGGGGGAAACCGAAATCACCCTGGCCGGCCTGTGGGCGGATTTGCTCAAGGTGGAGCGTGTGGGTCGGCACGACCATTTCTTCGAGCTGGGCGGCCACTCGCTGCTGGCCGCCAGCCTGATTGGCCGCATGCGTCGGGTCGGGTTGTCGGCGGATGTGAAAGTGTTGTTTGGTCAACCCACCCTTGCAGCCTTGGCGGCTGCCGTGGGTGGTGGTCGCGAAGTGGTGGTGCCAGCCAATGGGATCGCCGCGGATTGCACGCGGATCACCCCGGACATGCTGACGCTGGTGAACCTGAAGCAACCCGCCATCGACCGCCTTGTCGCGACCATTCCCGGTGGCGCGGCCAACGTTCAGGACATTTACCCGCTGGCGCCGTTGCAGGCCGGGATCCTGTATCACCACCGCGCAGTGCAACAGGGTGACGCGTACCTGTTACAGGCGCAGTTTGCCTTCGCCAGCGTCGAGCGCCTTGAAGCGTTTGCCCAGGCGTTGCAAGCGGTGATCGAGCGGCAGGATATCCTGCGCTCGTCGATGCACTGGGACGGGCTGGAAGAACCGGTGCAGGTGGTGTGGCGCCAGGCCTCGCTGCGGGTTGAGGCGATTCAGGCGACGGGCAATGTGCTGGAGCAATTGCAGGTGCGCTTCGAACAGCATCGGCTGAACTTGGCTCAGGCACCGCTGATGCGCCTGGTGTACGCCGAGGACCCGGCCAACCAGCGGGTGGTTGCGTTGTTGCTGTTCCATCATCTGGTGATGGACCACGTTGCGCTGGAGGTGCTGCAGCACGAGATGCAGGCGTGCTTGCTCGGCCGGCGCGAGCAGTTGGGTGCGGCGGTGCCGTATCGCAATTATGTGGCGCAGACGCGGTTGGGCATGCGCGAGGAAGAGCACGAAGCGTTCTTCCGCGAGATGCTCGGGGAGGTCGATGAGCCGACGCTGGCATTGAGTGCACCGGGTGAAGCGCAACAGGCACATTTGCGCGTCGACCCGCTGTTGAACGGGCGCCTGCGCACCCTGGCACGGCAGCTTGGGGTCAGTGCTGCGAGCCTGATGCACCTGGCCTGGGCGCAGGTGCTGGGCAAGGTTTCCGGCCGCGAGCAGGTGGTGTTCGGCACCGTATTGCTGGGCCGGCTGCAAGGCGGCGAAGGCGCCGAACGTGCCTTGGGCGTGTTCATCAACACCTTGCCGCTGCGGGTCGACCTGGGTGAGCGCACGGTGCACGCAGCGCTGATGGCAACCCACGCAAGCCTGACCCGGTTGCTCAGTCACGAACATGCGCCACTGGCCCTGGCCCAGCGTTGCAGTGGGCTGCCGGCCAATACGCCGCTGTTCAGCGTGCTGTTCAACTATCGCCACAGCGCCCCGCACGCTGGCGGCGTAGCCGAGGCGTGGCAGGGCATGCAGGTGCTCAAGGCCGAGGAACGTACCAACTTTGCGCTGTCCCTGAGTGTCGATGACCTGGGCGACGGGTTTGGCTTTGACGCGATGGGACAGGGCGCGCCACGCCTCTGCGAGTACCTGCATGTTGCCCTGGAGCAACTGGTGCAGGCCCTGGAACAGAATGCAGGGGGCTCAATCAGCCAACTGTCGATTCTGCCGCCGGCGGAGCGTGAAAAACTGCGGATGGAATTCAACGCCACCCAGCGCGAATTCCCTCACGAACATACGGTGCAGCGTTTGTTCGAAGCCCAGGCCCAGGCACGCCCGGGTGCTATCGCAGTGGTGCATGGTGAACACACCCTGAGTTACGGCGCGCTGAACACCCGCGCCAACCAGTTGGCGCACCACCTGCGCAACCTGGGCGTGCAGCCCGGCGACCATGTGGCGATCCTGTTGCCGCGCTCGATTGACCTGTTGCTCAGCCAACTGGCAATCCTCAAATGCGCGGCGGCCTACGTGCCGCTGGACATCAACGCCCCGGCCGAGCGCCAGGCCTTTATGGTGCAGGACAGTGGCGCGGTGTGGCTGTTGACCCACAGCAGCGAGCCTGTCGCTTACCCAGCCCGACGTATCGACCTCGACACCCTGGCGCTGGACCCGCAGCCGAGCCACAACCCGGACCTGTCGCAGTCCTCGGAGCGCGTGGCGTACATCATGTACACCTCCGGTTCCACCGGCACCCCCAAGGGTGTGCTGGTACCGCACCGGGGCATCACGCGGCTGGTGATCAATAACGGCTACGCCGATTTCAACGCCCATGACCGCGTGGCGTTCGCTTCCAACCCGGCGTTCGACGCGAGCACCATGGACGTGTGGGGCCCCTTGCTCAACGGCGGCCAGGTGCTGGTGATCGACCATGCGACCTTGCTCGACCCCGGCGCGTTTGGCCGGGCACTGAAGGCGGGCGGGGCGACGATCCTGTTCGTCACCACTGCGCTGTTCAACCAGTACGTGCAATTGATTCCCGACGCGTTGGCCGGGCTGCGCATGCTGTTGTGCGGCGGCGAACGGGCCGACCCGGCGGCGTTCCGCAGCCTGCTGGCCCAGGCGCCGGCACTGCGGCTGGTGCATTGCTACGGTCCGACGGAAACCACCACTTACGCCACCACGCATGAAGTGCAGGCCATCGCCGCCGATGCTGAAAGCGTGCCGATCGGCAGGCCGATTGCCAACACGCAAATCCACCTGCTGGATGCGCACTTGCAGCCGGTGCCGCTGGGCGTGGTCGGGGAAATCTGCATTGGCGGGCATGGCGTGGCCAAGGGGTACCTGAACCGGCCGGAGCTGACGGCCGAGAAGTTTGTCGATGATCCGTTTGGCGATGGCTTGTTGTACCGCACCGGCGACCTTGGGCGCTGGTCGGCGGACGGACTGCTGGAGTGCATCGGGCGTAATGACGACCAGGTGAAGATCCGCGGCTTCCGCATCGAGTTGGGCGAGATCGAAGCACGCCTGGCCACCTGCAGCGGCATCAAGGATGTGGTGGTGCTGGCACGAGAAGATGCGCCGGGGGACAAGCGCCTGGTGGCGTACTACACCGGCGAGCCGCTGGCCATCGAAGTGTTGCGCAGTCATCTGCTGCAGCACCTGCCGGACTACATGGTGCCATCGGCCTATGTACCGCTGGAAAAAATGCCCCTGACAGCCAACGGCAAGGTCGACCGCAAGGCCCTGCCGGTGCCCGCGCTGGAGGCATCGGCGAGCCGCGTGTTCGAGGCGCCGGCGAACGAGCTGGAACAGACCCTGGCACGCCTCTGGGCCGAGGTGTTGCGGCTGGAGCAGGTCGGTCGGCATGACAGTTTCTTTGAACTGGGCGGCCATTCGTTGCTGGCGATCCGGCTGGTCAACCTGATGGAAGAGGCGGGGCTTGAGGTGTCGTTGGCCGAGCTGTTCCAGCACGCCAGCGTGGCCTCGGTTGCCTCGATGCTCGGTCAGCGCACGGCGCGGGAGGACAACAGCTCGCTGATCACCGTACGCGCCAGCGGCAGCCAGCCGCCGTTGTTCCTGGTGCATGAGTTCAGCGGCATGGACGTGTATTTCCCGGCGCTGGGCCGGCACCTGCCGGGGGACTACCCGATCTATGGCCTGCCCGGTACGCCCCTTGGCGAGGTGCAGTTGCAGACCATGGAAGGCCTGGCGGCGCGGCTGGTGGGGATCATCCGCTCGGTGCAGCCCCATGGGCCGTATCGGCTGGCGGGTTGGTCGTTCGGCGGGGTGTTGGCCTATGAAGTGGCGATGCAACTGCAGGGGCTGGACGAACCGGTGGCATTCCTCGGGTTGATCGACAGCTACGTGCCGCGCATGACCGACCAGGGCAAGGCGCGCTGGAGCGGGCCGGATGCCCTCAAGCGGCATTTGCTGTTGCAGTGCACGGCGTATTGGAAGGCACAGGAAGGTGTGGATGAGTTGGCGAGCCTTGAGCAACTGGAAGCGGACATTGGACAGCTGGACTTTGCGGGTTTGCTGCAACGCTGCCGCGATCGGCATTTGCTGTACGCGCAGATGGCGGCGGCTTCGGACGCGGACCTGTTGAGTTTTATCCAGCGGGAAGTCGGGCATGGGCATGCGTTGGCGCATTACAGCCTGTTCCCGATGCCACTGGCGGTGCACTTGTTCAGCGCCGCCGAGCGGCCGACGGAACTCTCGCGGCGCAGCCTGGATTTGGGATGGGATGAGGCACTGGCCGCGGGGCAATTGCGCCGCATTGAGGTGCCGGGGGATCACCAGAGCATGATGCAGGCACCGCATATCCAGGCGCTGGGGCAGGCGATGGTTGAGGCCCTGGTGTTGAGTGAGGCGCCGGCGGTGGCGGTGCATCAGCCGTTGTTGCGGATCCAGAGTGGTCGCGCCGGGCATGCGCCGATTTTCTGTGTGCCGGGGGCGGGGGATAGCGTGACGGGGTTTGTGGGGTTGACCGAGGCGTTGGGCCGGGACTGGCCGATCTTTGGCTTGCAGCCCCGTGGGCTGGATGGGGAGGTGGTGCCCCATAGTCAGGTTGAGGCGGCGGCGCGCTGTTATTTGCAGGCCCTGGAGCAGGAATGTCCTTCGGGGCCGGTGCATTTGGTGGGGCATTCGTTTGGCGGTTGGGTGGTGTTCGAGATGGCCACGCGGTTGCAGGCTCAGGGGCGTGAGGTGGCGTCGTTGACGTTGATCGACAGCGAGGCGCCCGGGGGCAATGGGGTGGTGGGTCGGCCCTATACCACGACGGCGGCGTTGTTGCGGTTGGTGGAGTCGATGCAGGTGGCTTCGGGTAAGTCGCTGGGGATTGATGCGGTGGATTTTGCCGGGCGCGATGAAGTGGAGCAGCGGCGGTTGTTGCATGAGGGGATGGTGGGGGTTGGGTTGTTGCCGGCGCGGTCTTCGGTGGATGCCATGGATGGGCCGGCGCGCACGTATGCGTCGGCGTTGCGTACGGTTTATCGGCCTGCCCGGCGGTATGAGGGGGTGGTGCGGTTGGTGTTGGCGGAGGACCCGACCCTGGATGCGGCGGGGAATCAGCGGGAGCAGGGGTTGATGGTTGAGGGGTGGCGCGGGTGCGTGGGGGTGTTGGAGGTTTGGTATGGGCCGGGGAATCATTTTTCGCTGCTCAAGGCGCCGAACGTCTTTAGTTTGGCGGCTTGGTGGCGGGATGGGGTTGTGGTTGGGGAGCGGGTTTCGTGAGTGTACATATCCGTTGCTGCGGTAACGGCCACTTAGGGTTCCGCTCTTACAGCGGGTCACTTTTGGCAAAC
>NZ_JBSVWQ010000083.1:0-24667 GCF_054071215.1 Pseudomonas sp. SDO5522_S412
CAACTATATTGACTGAATCACCGCCTTCGCGAGCAAGCCCGCTCCCACACAAGCCCGCTCCCACATTTAGTAACGCGTCGGCTTAGAGACCGTAGCTCATCAGGCGCTCGTAACGACGGGCCAGCAGTGCCTCGTTGTCGAACTTCTTGAGCATCGCCAGCTGCGAGCTGAGTTCGGCACGAATGGTCGCGGCAGCGGCAGCCGGGTCACGGTGGGCGCCGCCCAATGGCTCAGCGATCACTTTATCCACGATACCCAGGCCTTTCAGGCGATCGGCAGTGATGCCCATGGCTTCCGCGGCATCCGGTGCCTTCTCGGCGGTTTTCCACAGGATCGAGGCGCAACCTTCCGGCGAGATCACCGCGTAGGTGGAATATTGCAGCATGTTCAGCTGGTCGCAGACGCCAATCGCCAATGCGCCGCCGGAACCGCCTTCGCCGATCACGGTAGCGATGATTGGCGTCTTCAGGCGCGCCATCACCCGCAGGTTCCAGGCGATCGCTTCGCTCTGGTTGCGCTCTTCAGCGTCGATACCCGGGTAGGCGCCCGGGGTGTCGATGAAGGTCAGGATCGGCATCTTGAAGCGCTCGGCCATTTCCATCAGGCGACAGGCCTTGCGGTAGCCTTCAGGGCGCGGCATGCCGAAGTTGCGGCGGACTTTCTCGCGCACTTCACGGCCTTTCTGGTGACCGATGACCATCACTGGCTGGTCGTCCAGGCGAGCGATACCGCCCACGATGGCGGCGTCGTCGGAGAAGTGACGGTCGCCGTGCAGCTCATCGAACTCGGTAAAGATATGGTCGATGTAGTCCAGGGTGTACGGACGGCGCGGGTGGCGGGCCAGGCGCGCGATCTGCCAGCTGGTCAGCTTGCCGAAGATGTCTTCGGTAAGCGTGCTGCTCTTGTCTTGCAGGCGAGCGATTTCATCGCCGATATTCAGCGAATTGTCATTGCCGACCAGGCGCAGCTCTTCGATCTTGGCTTGCAGGTCAGCGATCGGCTGTTCGAAATCAAGAAAATTCGGGTTCATAAGCGTCCGTCTTGGGTCGACGGCCAAGGAGTGCCTGGCCAGCCGGTTGTCTATTCGCGCCCTACCTTAAGGGAGAGGCGCGGTTAGGTCGAGATTAAATGTTCGGTCGAGATCAGGCGATCTTCGTACTGCCTGACCGTCAACGGTATTGGAGGAAGACGTTGTCACGCCCGAACTGGTCACGCAATGCTTGAATCAAGCCATCGGCGGGGTCAATTCGCCACGTCTCGCCAAACTGCAACATCGCCTTGGCGTCGTTGCCGGTGTACTCCATGGTCACCGGGCAGGCGCCACGGTGGCGTTTAAGCAAGTCACCCAACCAGCGTAGCTGATCACCTTTGAGCGCATCGGTCTTGACCTTCAGGCGCAGGCTTTCGGCCAGGTTGGTGCGAGCATCTTCCATGCTCATCACGCGCTTGATCCGCAGGCGCAGGCCGCCGGAGAAGTCGTCGTTACTGACCTCCCCTTCCACCACCACCATCGCGTCGGTCTGCAACAGCGACTGGGCGGAATGGAAGGCATCGGCAAACAGCGAGGCTTCGATCCGGCCCGAGCGGTCGTCGAGGGTGATGAAACCCATCTTGTCGCCCTTTTTATTCTTCATCACCCGCAGCGCGATGATCATGCCTGCGACGGTCTGGGTATCCCGCGCCGGCTTCAGGTCGATGATGCGCTGGCGGGCGAAACGCCGGATTTCACCTTCATATTCGTCAATCGGGTGACCGGTGAGGTACAGGCCCAGGGTGTCTTTCTCACCCTTGAGGCGCTCCTTGAGGGTCAGGTCCTTGGCCTTGCGATGGTTGGCGTAGACGTCGGCATCTTCTTCGACGAACAGCCCGCCAAACAGGTCGGCGTGGCCGCTGTCGTGGGTGCGTGCGGTCTGCTCGGCGGCCTTGATCGCTTCTTCCATGGCGGTCAGCAATACCGCGCGGTTGCGGTCGATATTGGCCTGGTACGCCTTCGGCTCATCGTGGAAGTACGGGCCCAGGCGATCCAGGGCGCCGCTGCGGATCAAGCCATCCAGAGTACGTTTGTTGATGCGCTTGAGGTCGACCCGGGCGCAGAAATCGAACAGGTCCTTGAACGGCCCGTCCTGACGCGCTTCGGTAATCGCCTCCACCGGGCCTTCGCCCACGCCCTTGATCGCGCCGAGGCCATAGATGATGCGGCCTTCGTCGTTCACCGTGAACTTGAACTCGGAAGTGTTCACGTCCGGCGCGTCGAGGCGCAGCTTCATGGTGCGCACTTCCTCGATCAAGGTCACGACCTTGTCGGTGTTGTGCATATCCGCAGACAGTACCGCCGCCATGAACGGCGCCGGGTAGTGAGCCTTCAGCCACGCAGTCTGGTAAGACACCAGGCCATAGGCGGCAGAGTGGGATTTGTTGAAGCCGTAACCGGCGAACTTTTCCACCAGGTCGAAGATGTTACCGGCCAGGTCGGCATCGATGTTGTTGGTGGCGCAACCTTCAATGAAGCCACCGCGCTGCTTGGCCATTTCCTCGGGTTTTTTCTTACCCATGGCTCGACGCAGCATGTCCGCGCCGCCGAGGGTATAGCCGGCCATGACCTGGGCAATCTGCATCACCTGTTCTTGATACAGGATGATGCCGTAGGTCGGTGCCAGTACCGGCTTGAGACCTTCGTACTGGTAGTCGGAGTGCGGGTAAGCCAGCTCGGCACGCCCGTGCTTACGGTTGATGAAGTCATCCACCATGCCCGATTGCAGCGGGCCCGGACGGAACAGGGCCACCAGTGCGATCAAGTCTTCCAGGCAGTCGGGCTTGAGCTTTTTGATCAGCTCTTTCATGCCGCGGGATTCAAGCTGGAACACGGCCGTGGTTTCGGCTTTTTGCAGCAGGCTGTAGGTCGGCTTGTCATCCAGCGGGATAAACGCGATATCCAGCGGTGGCTCATTGACCTTGGCGCGGTCGCGGTTGATGGTCTTCAGCGCCCAGTCGATGATCGTCAGGGTACGCAGGCCGAGGAAGTCGAACTTCACCAGGCCGGCCGCCTCCACGTCGTCCTTGTCGAACTGGGTTACCAGGCCGTCGCCTTCTTCGTCGCAATAGATCGGCGAAAAGTCGGTCAGCTTGGTAGGCGCGATTACTACACCACCGGCGTGTTTACCGACGTTACGCACCACGCCTTCGAGCTTGCGCGCCATGTCCCAGATTTCAGCCGCTTCTTCATCGACCTTGATGAAGTCCCGCAGGATTTCTTCCTGCTCGTAGGCTTTTTCCAGGGTCATGCCGACCTCAAACGGAATCATCTTCGACAGGCGGTCAGCCAGGCCGTAGGACTTGCCCTGTACCCGGGCCACGTCGCGAATTACCGCTTTCGCCGCCATGGAACCGAAGGTGATGATCTGGCTTACAGCGTTACGGCCGTATTTCTCGGCCACGTATTCGATAACCCGGTCGCGACCATCCATGCAGAAGTCGACGTCGAAGTCGGGCATCGATACCCGTTCCGGGTTAAGGAAACGTTCGAACAGCAGGTCATATTCCAGCGGGTCGAGGTCGGTGATCTTCTGCACATAGGCCACCAGCGACCCGGCACCCGATCCACGGCCTGGGCCCACCGGCACGCCGTTGCTTTTGGCCCACTGGATAAAGTCCATTACGATCAGGAAGTAACCGGGGAACCCCATCTGGATAATGATATCCAGCTCGAAATTCAGGCGGTCGACGTAGACCTGGCGCTTGGCTTCATAATCTTCAGTGGTGTCCTTGGGCAGCAGGACGCTCAGGCGTTCCTCCAAACCGTCGAACGAGACCTTGCGGAAATACTCGTCGATGGTCATGCCATCGGGAATCGGGAAGTTGGGCAGGAAGTGCTTGCCCAGCTTCACTTCAATATTGCAGCGCTTGGCAATTTCGACGGAGTTTTCCAGGGCCTCGGGCAGGTCACTGAACAGCTCGGCCATTTCATCGGCGCTTTTGAGGTACTGCTCTTCGCTGTAGTTTTTCGAGCGGCGCGGATCGTCCAGCGCCCGGCCTTCGCCGATGCATACGCGGGTTTCGTGGGCCTCGAAGTCTTCCTTCTTGATAAAGCGCACATCGTTGGTCGCCACCAGCGGCGCGCCAAGCTTTTCAGCCAGGGCCACAGCGGCGTGCAACTGCTCTTCATCGTTGGGGCGGTTGGTGCGCTGGATTTCCAGGTAGAAACGGTTGGGGAACACCTCCATCCACTCACGGGCGAGCACTTCAGACTCATGAGGATTGCCGCCCAACAGCGCGATACCGATTTCACCCTCTTTGGCCGCCGAGAGCATGATCAGCCCTTCGCTGGCTTCGGCCACCCACTCGCGCTCGATGATGATCGAGCCATTGCGCTGGCCATCGATAAAGCCACGGGAAATCAGTTCGGTGAGGTTGCGATAACCCACGCCGTTCATCGCCAACAGGCTGATGCGGCTCAGTGGGTTATCCGGGTCCTTGTTCGACAGCCACAGGTCGGCACCGCAGATCGGCTTGATGCCGGCGCCCATGGCGGCCTTGTAGAACTTGACCAGGGAACACATGTTGTTCTGGTCGGTCACCGCCACGGCAGGCATGTTCATGCCCACCAGGGTTTTGACCAGGGGTTTGATCCGTACCAGGCCGTCGACCAGGGAGTATTCAGTGTGCAGGCGCAGGTGAACGAATGAAGCCGGCATAGTGATCCTGTACAAAACGTGGAGACAACAAGGCCCGGATTGTACCGGGCCTTGGCAAAAACATCAGCCTTGCTGCTAAACCTCGATCAGGCTTTCCCGAGCCTCGAAAGCCTGGCGAACCGGGGCAAACGAGCGGCGGTGGATCGGGGTCGGGCCCAGGCGAGCCAAAGCTTCCAGATGAACGGGCGTTGGATAGCCTTTGTGCCCGCCGATGCCGTAGCCGGGATAGATCAATTCGAAAGCCGCCATTTCACGGTCACGGCTGACCTTGGCCAGGATCGATGCAGCGGCAATCGCCGGCACTTTGCTATCACCCTTGACCACCGCTTCAGCCGGCATCGTCAGCTTCGGACAGCGGTTGCCGTCGATCATCGCCATTTTGGGCGTGATGTGCAGGCCTTCAATAGCGCGCTGCATGGCCAGCATGGTGGCGTGCAGGATGTTCAGTTCGTTGATTTCTTCGACCTCAGCCCGGGCGATGTGCCAGCTCAGGGCTTTCTCACAGATCTCGTCATAGAGCTTTTCACGACGGGCCTCGGTAAGTTTCTTCGAATCGTTGAGGCCAAGGATCGGGCGGTTCGGGTCGAGAATCACTGCGGCGGTGACGACTGCGCCGCACAGCGGGCCGCGACCGACTTCGTCAACACCGGCAACCAGATCAAGGGCATCGGCGACCAGGCTGAAATCCAGGCCCATTTGCGTCTTCATAGGGTTTCCTGTTTATGGCCGATCAAGGTCAGCACAGCGTCCGCCGCCTGGTTCGACGCGTCGCGGCGCAAGGTGCGGTGGATTTCGTCGAAACCACGTGTCTGCTCTTCGCCGCCACCGATCAACGGAAGCATGGTTTGCGCCAACGCCTCAGGCGTCGCATCGTCCTGCAACAACTCGGGCACCAACAGACGCTGGGCCAGCAAATTCGGCAGGGAGATGTAGGGGCTTTTGACCATACGCTTGAGAATCCAGTAGGTCAGCGGCGCCAGGCGATAGGCCACGACCATCGGGCGCTTGTAGAGCAAGGCCTCCAGGGTCGCAGTGCCGGAGGCGATCAGCACCGCATCGCACGCCGCCAGGGCCAGGTGCGAGCCGCCGTCGAGCAGGGTCAACGGCAAGTTGCGCCCTACCAGCAACTCTTCAATTTGTGCACGGCGCTGAGGACTGGCGCATGGCAATACGAAGCGCACACCCGGCTTCAGCGCCTGCAGGCGTTCGGCTGCATCAAAAAACAGCGCGCCGAGACGACCGACTTCGCCGCCACGGCTCCCCGGCATCAAGGCCACCAGCGGACCTTCGGGCAAACCCAGTTCGGCACGCGCGGCAGCACGGTCGGCCTGCAGAGGAATGGTATCGGCCAGGGTGTGCCCGACAAACCGCACCGGCACGCCCTTCTCTTCGTAGAACCTGGCCTCGAAGGGCAGCAGGGTCAGCATCAGGTCGCAGCCTTCGCGAATCTTGAGCACGCGCTTTTGCCGCCACGCCCACACGGACGGGCTGACGTAATGCACGGTCTTGATCCCGGCCTGACGCAATTTGAGTTCGATATTGAGGGTGAAGTCCGGCGCGTCGATTCCGATAAAGACGTCGGGCTTTTCTTCGATCAGGGTCTGGATCAGCTTTTTGCGACGGGCCAGCAGCTCGCGCAAACGGCCCAGCACCTCCACCAGCCCCATGACCGACAAGCGTTCCATAGGGAAGTAGGACGTCAGGCCTTCAGCCTGCATCAACGGACCGCCGACACCGATGAATTCAACCGCCGGATGCTGGAGCTTGAGGGCCCGCATCAAGCCTGCACCGAGAATATCGCCGGAAGCTTCTCCGGCCACCAACGCTATACGCAGCCTGGCCATGATCAGCGGGTGATGCCGCGAGTCGACGACTGGATAGAGTCACGGAATATCGCGACTTCCGGAAACAATGCGGCTGGCTCCGTCAGTTCGATCAAGGCCTGGTCGACCGTCAGCCCCTGGCGGTAAACCACCTTGTAGGCGCGGCGCAGGGCGTGGATCGCGTCTTCGCTGAAGCCCCGACGGCGCATGCCTTCGAAGTTCATGCTGCGGGCCTCGGCCGGGTTGCCGAATACGGTGACGAACGCCGGAACGTCCTTGCCGATGGCGGTACCCATGCCGGAAAAGCTGTGGGCGCCGATATGGCAGTACTGATGCACCAGGGTAAAGCCGGACAGGATCGCCCAATCGTCAACGTGCACATGGCCGGCCAACGCAGTGTTGTTGACCAGGATGCAATGGTTGCCGATTACGCTGTCATGACCGATATGCGCATAAGCCATCACCAGGTTGTGGTCACCCAGGGTGGTCTCGGCACGGTCCTGGACAGTACCGCGGTGAATGGTCACGCCTTCACGGATGATGTTGTGATCACCGATTACCAGACGTGTTTCTTCACCCTTGTACTTCATGTCCGGGGTGTCTTCGCCTATCGATGAGAACTGATAGATACGATTGTGTTTGCCAATCCTCGTCGGGCCTTTGAGGATCACATGCGGCCCGATGACTGTCCCCTCGCCGATTTCCACACCTGCGCCGACGATCGACCAAGGGCCGACCTCAACGTCGGCGGCCAGTACGGCCGTCGGATCGATGATTGCGCGAGGGTCAATCAAACTCATAGTTTGCGTTCCGCACAGATGATTTCAGCCGAGCACACCGGCTTGCCGTCGACCGAGGCCTGGCATTCGAACTTCCAGATCTGGCGCTTGCAGCTGATGAACTTGGCTTCAAGGATCAACTGGTCACCCGGAGTTACCGGGTTGCGGAAGCGCAGTTTGTCAGAGCCCACGAAATAGTAGAGCGTGCCATCGGCAGGCTTCAGGTCAAGCATTTTGAAACCAAGGATACCGGCAGCCTGGGCCATCGCTTCGATGATCAATACGCCTGGCATGATGGGATGCGCAGGGAAGTGACCGTTGAAGAACGGTTCGTTGATGCTGACATTCTTGTAGGCACGAATGCGCTTTTCCTCAACATTGAGGTCCGTGACCCGGTCCACCAGCAGGAACGGGTAACGGTGAGGCAGGTATTCGCGAATCTCGTTGATGTCCATCATTTCGGGGGGAAGCCTGTAATAAAGATTGGGAGCGTGCGGACTAAGGCACGCCCCTCTAGCAAATCAAGGAGGCAGTCTAGCGGCTGTGCACACTTGATATGGAAATGGTATCAGCCATCTGATGAAGCATTACCGTCAGGGGTCACGTTCCCAACACGCTTTTCCAGATGTTTCAGGCGCCGAGCGATATCGTCGAGCTGCCTCAGACGCGCCGCGCTCTTGCGCCATTCGGCCGCAGGCTGCATGGCCGTACCGGATGAATAGGACCCAGGCTCGGTAATCGAATGGGTCACCATGGTCATGCCGGTGATGAATACGTTGTCGCACACTTCGATATGGCCCACCAGGCCAACACCCCCGGCGAGCATGCAATGCTTGCCGATCCTGGTGCTGCCGGAGATCCCCACACAGGCGGCCATGGCGGTGTGATCGCCAATCTGCACGTTGTGGGCGATCTGAATCTGGTTATCCAGTTTCACGCCGTTACCAATGACGGTATCGGCCAGGGCCCCGCGGTCAACGGCAGTGTTGACGCCAATTTCAACGTCATCGCCAATCAACACGCCGCCCACTTGGGCAATCTTGTGCCAGACACCCTTCGAGTTGGCGAAGCCGAAGCCCTCGCCGCCAATCACGGCACCGGACTGAATCACCACACGCTCACCGATACGCACATCGTGGTACAGGGTCACACGCGGAGCCAGCCAGCCACCGGCACCAATCTCGCTGCGCGCGCCGATAAAACACTGGGCACCCAGCGTTACACCCGCCCCGATGCGTGCACCGCTTTCAATCACCACAAAAGCACCGATGCTCGCGGCAGGGTCAACCTGAGCGTCATCGGCGATCACCGCCGTCGGATGGATACCGGCGGGGGCCTTGGGTTTCGGATCGAACAGGTGCGACACCCGGGCATACGCCAGGTACGGATCGGCAACAACCAGCGCGTCCCCGGCAAAACCTTCGGCGTCAGCGGCCTTCAGCAGCACGGCTGCGGCGCGGCTTTCGCCCAGGTATTTACGGTATTGGGGGTTTGCCAGGAAGCTCAACTGAGCTGGGCCAGCCTCCTGCAAGGTGGCTAGCCCAGTGATTTCCTTCTCCGCGGAGCCACGCAAGGTGGCTCCCAGGAACTCGGCCAATTGGCCGAGCTTGATAGTCGCAGTCATGGCTTACTTCAGCTGATTCATGCGCTCGATCACCTGACGGGTGATGTCGTACTGAGGTTTAACGTCGATGACTGCACCGCGTTCGAATACCAGGTCAAAGGCACCTTTCTTGATGACTTCTTCCACAGCGCTGTCGAGTTTCGGCTTCAGCTGCTTGAGCATTTCGCGGTCGGCAACAGCCTTGGCTTCGTTCAGCTCCTTGGACTGGAACTGGTAGTCACGGGCCTTTTGCTTGAATTCAAGCTCCAGACGCTCGCGCTCGCCTTGCTGCATCTTGTCGCCACCGGCTACCAGACGATCCTGGATGCCCTTGGCGCTGCTTTCCAGCGTCTTGAGCTTGGTCAGTTGAGGACCGAATTTCTTCTCGGCATCTACGGCATATTTCTTGGCCGCATCGGATTCCAGCAGCGCCATCTGATAGTTCAGAACGGCAATTTTCATTTCGGCAAAGGCCGGGGTCGCTACCAGGACAGTCGCCAGGAGAACCAATTGAGTCAACTTACGCACGATGCACTCCTACAGAATCCGTTGTCGTTATCTTGGGTCAGACGCTTAGAACGTCTGGCCGAGGGAGAATTGGAAAATCTGAGTTTCAGCGTTATCCGGTTTCTTGACCGGCATGGCCAGAGCAAAGCTCAATGGGCCAAGCGCGGTAACCCAGGTCACACCGACACCGACAGAGCTTGCCAGGTTGCTGAAGCTCACGTCGTTGCACTGCGTGTTGGACTTCGAGCCATTCGGGTTGGTGACCTGTTCGCACTTGGAGTCGAACACGTTACCCACATCCCAGAAGACCGAAGTACGCAGGGAACGTTGATCTTTAACGAATGGCAGCGGGAACAGGATTTCCGCACCACCCTGGATCAGCACGTTACCACCGAATGGCAGCGGGTCGTTGTCCGAGTCAGCCACGGTACCTTTGTTACCCGTTACATCCGCACCACGACTTGGGGTACCACGAGGGCCCAAGGTGCTGTCCTTGAAACCACGTACCGAGTTGAAACCACCCGCATAGTAGTTCTCATAGAACGGCAAGCCACTGGTCGAACCGTAACCGTCACCGTAACCCAACTCGGTATGCAGGCGCATGGTGTAGTTTTCGCTCAATGGCTGGAACAACTGGCCACGGTAGTCGAGTTTGAAGAACGACAGGTCGCTGCCAGGCGTGGTGGCTTCCAGAGTCAAGCTCTGGGAATGGCCACGGGTTGCCAGGACACCTTTGTTCAGAGTCGATTCCGACCAGCCGGCCGAAGCCTTGAAGTTCAGGAACTGGTCGCCTTCTTTACGCACGAAGTTGAAGATCTCATCCACGGTGTACACACCGGTCTTGATCTTGTCCTGCTGCGCGGTCAGGCCGAAGGTCAGACGCGAGGTCTCACTGATCGGGTAACCAATGTTGGCACCAACACCGAAGCTGTCGATTGCATAGCTTGCAACGTCAACGTCGAGGTCTTTGTAGTCGGTTGTGCGATAGAAGGCGTTGTAGCCCAGGCTCACGCCGTCAGCAGTCCAGTAGGGGTCGACATAACCGAAGTTATAGCGGCTCTGGTATTCGCTTCGGGTCAGGCCGATGGAAACCTTGTTACCGGTACCGAGGAAGTTGTTCTGGGTGATCGAACCACCGAGGATCAGGCCGGCACTCTGGGCGAAACCGACACTGGCGGTAATCGAACCGGAGGCTTGCTCTTCTACGGCGTAGTTCACGTCAACCTGGTCATCCACACCCGGTACAGCCGGGGTTTCAACGTTGACTTCCTTAAAGAAGCCCAGGCGCTCGAGGCGAACCTTGGACTGGTCGATCAGGTAAGTCGACGCCCAGCCACCTTCCATCTGACGCATTTCGCGGCGCAGCACTTCGTCGGCAGACTTGGTGTTGCCACGGAAGTTGATGCGGTTCACGTAGGCACGCTTGCCCGGGTCTACAACGAAGGTGATGTCCACGGTGTGGTCTTCGTCGTGCGGGGTCGGTACGCCGTTGACGTTGGCGAAGGTATAGCCTTCGTTACCCAGGCGACGGGTGATCAGCTCGGAGGTGGTGGTCATCAGCTTGCGCGAGAACACCTGGTCCTTCTGCACCAGCAACAGGGACTTGACCTGGTCTTCAGGCACTTTCAAGTCGCCGCTGAGCTTGACGTCACGAACCTTGTACTTCTCGCCTTCGTTGACGTTGACAGTGATATAGACGTGCTTCTTGTCCGGGGTGATGGACACCTGGGTCGAAGCGATATCCATGTTGATATAGCCGCGGTCCAGGTAGTAGGAACGCAGGCGCTCCAGGTCACCGGAGAGTTTTTCACGGGCATACTTGTCATCGTTCTTGAAGAACGACAGCCAGTTGGTGGTCTTGAGTTCGAACAGGTCGATCAGGTCGTCATCAGCAAACTTGGTGTTACCCACCACGTTGATGTGCTGGATGGCCGCCACGGTGCCTTCGTTGATGTTGACCTTCAGGCCGACGCGGTTACGCGGTTGCGGCACCACTTCGGTCTCGACGGTAGCCGAGTAACGACCCTGGGCAACGTACTGGCGTTGCAGTTCGTTACGCACGCCTTCGAGGGTGGCACGCTGGAAGATCTCGCCTTCGGCAAGGCCGGATTGCTTGAGGCCTTTCATCAAGTCCTCAGTGGAGATCGCCTTGTTGCCTTCGATCTCGATACTGGCGACAGAAGGTCGCTCGACGACAGTGATGACGAGGACGTTACCTTCGCGACCCAGTTGGATATCTTGAAAGAACCCGGTTTTGAACAGCGCACGAGTGGATTCCACCAGGCGACGGTCATCAGCCTGTTCCCCGACGTTCAACGGCAAGGCACCAAAGACGCTACCCGCGGAAACCCGCTGGAGGCCGTTGACGCGAATATCGGAGATGGTGAAGGACTCGGCGTGAACTTCGGCGATCATCAATACGGTGAGAACCGCAGTTAGCAGCAGACGTTTCATGAAGTCCTTTCTTATTCCAACTGGCAATAAACAAACTGCCGCAAAATGCGGCAGATTCGCAATTCAGCGAAGCGTTACAGTCGTCCCAGATCGTTGACCAAGGCTAATAACATCACCCCGACCACCAAACTGATACCGATCTGTATCCCCCAACCCTGCACCCGATCCGACAAGGGGCGACCACGCGCCCACTCGACCAGATAAAACAACAGATGCCCCCCATCCAATACTGGAATGGGCAACAAATTCAGAACCCCAAGGCTAATACTCAGATAAGCCAGGAAATTCAGGAAATCTACAACGCCCGACTGGGCAGAAGCGCCCGCCACTTTAGCAATGGTTATCGGTCCACTCAAGTTTTTTACCGAGAGCTCGCCGAACAACATTTTCTTGAGGGAATCGAGGGTCAGCACACTCATGGTCCAGGTGCGTCTCGCACCCTCGCCAATCGCCGCCAACGGCCCGAAGCTGACCTCTCGAACCATCGAAGGTGGCCAATCGACACCTTTGACGCCGGCCCCCAGGTAACCCCCGGCTGCCTTGGCTTCCCCACGAACCGCCAGGGTCACAGGGACGTCGATTTGAGCACCATCGCGCTCAACTTTCAGCACAATTTTGGTATCAGGGCGTACACGCACCAGGTCGACCACCTGCTGCCAGTCACTCAGCGCCTGGCCATCGAGGGCCAGCAGGCGATCACCGGTTTTCAGACCCGCGGCCTGGGCCGGCCCCTTCGGATCCAGCTCCGCCAGCACCGGCGGCAAGGCCGGACGCCATGGGCGAATGCCCAGGGATTTGATCGGGTCAGGCTCATCGGAGCCTTTCAGCCAGTGGTCCAGGGCCAGCTCGCGCGAGGTTTCGGTGGTGGAATCCTGATCGCGCACCACCAGTTTCACGATGCCGCTTTCACCCAGGCGACGCACTAACTGCAAATTGACGGCACCCCAGCCGGTGGTTGGTTCGCCATCAACTGCAACAATTTCTTGCCCGGCAGTCAGGCCGGCCTTCGCCGCCATGCTGTCGGCCTCGACGGCACCGATCACCGGACGCACCTGCTGGCTACCCAACATGGCCAGGACCCAAAAGAACACCATCGCCAACAGGAAATTCGCGATCGGGCCTGCCGCGACGATGGCGATGCGCTGACGAACGGTCTTGCGGTTGAAGGATTGATCCAACTGATCAGCCGGCACTTCGCCTTCGCGCTCGTCGAGCATCTTGACGTAGCCGCCCAATGGAATGGCCGCAATTACGAACTCGGTGCCACGACGGTCGTGCCAGCGCAGCAACGGCATGCCGAAGCCTACGGAAAAGCGCAGTACCTTGACGCCGCAACGACGCGCGACCCAGAAATGGCCGAACTCGTGGAAGGTAACCAGCACACCCAGAGCAACCAGGGTGCCGACAATCATGTAGAGCGCACTCATCTAATTTCTCCGCATTTCAATCCAGTGCCTGAAGGCTTGAACACACCCAGAGGCTAACGCGTATTGCGGCTCAACCACTGCTCGGTCAAGGCCCGGGCCTTTGCATCCGCTTCGAACACCGCGCCCAGATCATTCACCGGGACGACGGGCTCAAGGCTCAAAACGTCCTCGATGATACCCGCGATCTGCGGAAAGCGGATGCGCCGGTCCAGAAACGCCGCCACAGCCACTTCATTGGCCGCATTCAGCATCGCCGGGGCACTGTTACCCGCCTCCGCAGCTTGCCGCGCAAGACGCAGGCAAGGGAAGCGTTGCTCGTCGGGCGCTTCGAAGTCCAGACGGGCAATGGCAAACAGATCCAGCGGCGCAACACCCGAGTCAATCCGCTCAGGCCATGCCAGGGCATTGGCGATCGGCGTACGCATGTCCGGATTGCCCAGTTGGGCCAATACCGAGCCATCCACATAGTCCACCAGGGAATGAATCACACTTTGCGGGTGGATCACCACCTCGACCTGGTCCGGCCGGGCATCGAACAACCAGCAGGCCTCAATCAGCTCCAGGCCCTTGTTCATCATGCTCGCTGAATCCACCGAGATCTTGCGCCCCATGGACCAGTTCGGGTGAGCGCACGCCTGATCGGGAGAAACATGCTCCAGATCGGCCAGCGGCGTCTGCCGGAACGGACCACCGGAGGCTGTCAGCAGAATCCGGCGCACGCCGACCTGGCTCAACCCGCGGGCGAAATCACCCGGCATGCATTGGAAAATCGCGTTGTGCTCGCTGTCGAGCGGCAACAGCACGGCGCCGCTCTTGCGCACCGCTTGCATGAAGAGTGCCCCGGACATCACCAGGGCTTCTTTGTTGGCCAGCAGAATCTTCTTGCCCGCATCAACGGCCGCCAGGGTCGGGCGCAAGCCGGCAGCGCCGACAATCGCCGCAACCACGGTGTCGACCTCAGGGTCTGCCGAAACCTGGCACAACCCCTCCTCCCCCACCAATACCTGAGTCGCCAGGCCCGCAGCGCGCAAGTCATCCTGCAAACCACGTGCAACTGCCGCTTCGGGCACTACTGCGTATTGCGGCGCGTGCCGCACACACAGTGCCAGCAGCTCATTCAGGCGACTGAAACCGGTCAAGGCGAATACTTGATAACGCTCGGGATGACGGGCAATCACATCCAGGGTGCTTAGCCCCACCGAGCCGGTAGCGCCCAGCACGGTTACCTGTTGCAGGCGGCTCACGAGGCAGCCATCCACAGCAGTACGGCAAAGATCGGGATCGCGGCAGTCAGGCTGTCGATACGGTCCAGCACGCCACCGTGACCCGGCAGCAGGTTACTGCTGTCCTTGATCCCGGCCTGGCGCTTGAACATGCTTTCGGTCAGGTCACCGACCACCGAGATGAACACCACCACGGCTGCGCCCACCAGACCCAGTAGCATTTCCTTGACGGTCCAGCCACGCACCACACCGACCACCACGGTAATCACCAGGGTCAACGCCAGGCCGCCATACACGCCTTCCCAGCTTTTGCCCGGGCTGACAGCCGGCGCCAGCTTGCGCTTGCCGAAGGCACGCCCGGAGAAATAGGCGCCGATATCGGCACCCCACACCAGGACCATCACCGCCATGATCAGCCAGTTACCCAGTTGCATGTGCTTGATGTAGACCAGGCCCTGCCAGGCAGGCAACAGAATCAAAAGGCCAATCACCAGCTTGCAGGCAACACTGGACCAGTGACTGCTGGTGCCCGGATAGGTCAGCACCAGATAGGTCGCCAACGTCCACCACAACACCGCCGCACCTAGCACCCAGGGCGCCACGTCCGGCAGGATGTACATCAGGAACATCAACAACGCCACGACAGCGGCATACACCACACGAGGCAACTGCGCGGCGAAACCCGCCAGGCGCGCCCATTCCCAGGCACCCAGCGTCACAACCAGGCCGATGAACAGCGCGAAGTTCGCACCTTCAAGCAGGAAAAACCCGCACAGGGCAATAGGCAGCAGGATCAGCGCCGTGATGATTCGTTGTTTAAGCATTAAACCCGGGCTCCAGCTTCGATCTGCTCGCTCGTTTTACCGAAGCGACGCTGACGGGAAGCGAAATCGGCCAGCGCATTGCGCATGGCATCGTGTTTGAAGTCCGGCCAGAACAGGTCGGAGAAGTACAGTTCGGTATAGGCCAACTGCCACAACAGGAAGTTGCTGATGCGATGGTCGCCACCGGTACGAATGCACAGGTCCGGCAACGGCAGGTCGCCGGTCACCAGGCAGGTTTGCAAGAGTTCGGGGGTAATGTCTTCCGGACGCAGATGGCCGGCCTGCACTTCCCGCGCCAGACGCTGCGCGGCCTGGGCAATATCCCACTGGCCGCCGTAGTTGGCTGCGATCTGCAGCACAAAACGGTTGCTGCCGGCAGTGATCGCCTCGGCTTCGCGCATGGCCGCCTGCAGCTCCGGATGAAACCGCGAACGGTCACCGATGATACGCAGGCTGATGTTGTTCTCGTTCAGGCGCTTGGCCTCGCGGCGCAGGGCCTTGAAGAACAGGTCCATCAAGGCACTGACCTCCTCGGCCGGGCGCTGCCAGTTTTCACTGGAGAACGCGAACAGGGTCAATACTTCGACCTTGGCCTCGGCGCACACCTCGATCACGGCTCGTACAGCGTCGACACCCGCCTTATGCCCGGCAACGCCCGGCATAAAGCGCTTCTTCGCCCAGCGATTATTCCCGTCCATGATGATCGCGACATGGCGCGGCACCACGGAGGGCACAGTCTGCTTGGTCTTTTCCATGAAGGCGTCCTGACCCCTTATACGGCCATCAGGTCCTTTTCTTTATCTTCCGTGGCCTTGGTGATCTGGGCCTCGGCATCTTTAGTCAGCTTGTCGATATCAGCAACGGCACGGCGCTCTTCGTCTTCGCTGATTTCCTTGTCCTTGACCAGCTTCTTCAGGTCACCCAAGGCATCACGACGGATGTTGCGCACGGCAACACGTGCGTCTTCTGCTGCACTGCGCGCCTGCTTGGTGAAGCCCTTGCGGGTTTCTTCGGTCAGGGCAGGCATGGAGATCAGCAGCAATTCGCCCAGGTTGGTCGGATTGAGGTTCAAACCGGCGCTCTGGATGGCCTTGTCGACGGCGCCGAGCATGTTGCGCTCGAAAGCAACGACTTGCAGGGTGCGCGAATCTTTTACAGTGATGTTGGCCACTTGGGTGATCGAGGTATCAGCGCCGTAGTAAGGCACCATCACGCTGCCCAGGATGCTTGGGTGGGCCTTGCCGGTACGAATCTGGCCAAACGCATGGTTCAGGGATTCCAGGGATTTTTGCATGCGCTCTTGAGCGTCTTTTTTGATTTCGTTGATCATTGTTCGATTTCCTCGATCAGAGTCCCTTCCGCGCCGCCGTGTACGATGTTCAGCAGGGCGCCGGGCTTGTTCATGTTAAATACGCGCAGCGGCATCTTGTGGTCGCGGCACAAGCAAATTGCCGTCAGGTCCATCACGCCCAGCTTGCGATCCAGTACTTCATCATAAGTCAGATGATCGAACTTCTCGGCATGCGGGTCTTTGAATGGGTCTGCAGTGTAGACACCGTCAACCTTGGTGGCCTTGAGCACCACGTCCGCGTTGATCTCGATACCACGCAGGCAAGCTGCCGAATCGGTGGTAAAGAATGGGTTGCCGGTACCGGCCGCAAAAATCACGACTTCCTTGGCATCCAGGTGACGCATGGCCTTGCGACGATCATAGTGATCCGTTACGCCAACCATGGAAATAGCCGACATCACGATCGCGGTGATATTGGCGCGCTCCAGCGCATCACGCATGGCCAGGGCGTTCATCACAGTGGCCAGCATGCCCATGTGGTCGCCTGTCACCCGATCCATGCCGGCAGCGCTGAGTGCCGCGCCACGGAACAGGTTGCCGCCGCCGATCACCAGACCGACCTGGACACCGATACCGACCAGTTGGCCGACTTCCAGCGCCATGCGATCGAGTACTTTGGGATCGATCCCAAACTCTTCCGAGCCCATCAGGGCCTCGCCGCTAAGCTTGAGTAGAATGCGTTTATAGCGAGCCTGATGACCACTGCCCTGCTGAGCCATTGCGAATCTCTCCTGCGGCGTATTTTTTGAAAATTCTTGGCAAGCCGTTTACGGCCTGCGTTCACTCTAGCTTGACGCTGTCACAGCGCCATCGGAACACGGCTTTGTAAGCCAGTTCCAAAGGGAAACCAATAAAAATCGATCACCCCATTTGAAAAGAGGCTGCGCGCGTAAGCGGGCAGCCTCTTTTGGGCGACAGTTAAAAACTGTCTTACTTCTTGGTGGCAGCCAGCTGGGCAGCAACTTCTTCAGCGAAGTTGTCGACCGGCTTCTCGATGCCGTCGCCTACTTTGTAGTAGGTGAAGGAAACGATTTCAGCACCGGCTTTCTTGGCCAGTTCGCCAACCTTGATTTCAGGGTTCTTGACGAACGCCTGCTCAACCAGGGAAGCCTCAGCCAGGAACTTGCTGATACGGCCCTTGACCATGTTTTCAACGATGTTTTCAGGCTTGCCTTTGATTTTCTCTTCGTTCAGCTGCAGGAACACGGCTTTCTCGCGTTCGATGGCTTCAGCAGAAACTTCCGATGGCAGCAGGAATTCAGGGTTGCTGGCCGCTACGTGCATAGCGATGTCTTTGGCCAGTTCAACGTTGCCGCCTTTCAGGGCAACCACAACACCGATCTTGTTGCCGTGCAGGTAAGCACCCACAACGTCACCTTCAACGCGGGTCAGGCGACGAATGTTAACGTTCTCGCCCACTTTACCCACCAGAACCAGACGATCAGCTTCTTGAGCTTCGATCAGCGGAGCGGCGTCGGTCAGCTTGTCAGCGAATGCTTTTTCAACGCTGGCAGCGACGAAGTTCTTGAAGTCGTCTTGCAGGGCCAGGAAGTCGGTCTGCGAGTTAACTTCCAGGATAACGGCCGATTTGCCGTCTTCCTTGATTGCGATGGCGCCTTCAGCAGCGACGTTGCCTGCTTTCTTGGCAGCCTTGATGGCGCCCGAAGCACGCATGTCATCAATGGCTTTTTCGATGTCGCCGCCGGCCTTGGTCAAGGCCTTTTTGCAATCCATCATGCCTTCGCCGGTACGCTCACGCAGTTCTTTAACCAACGCTGCAGTAATCTCTGCCATTTTCAAAATCCTCTTGGATAGGTTTTCAACCATTCCACCCGATTGAACGGGCGATCAATTCTTCCCGAACCACCCTTGTAGGCCGCTGCACGTTACAAATGTTGTAGCTGCGCTGCCGACAAATGGTTTTCGAGGTGGCAAAAAGGGGGCCAAGCCCCCTTTTTGCTTACTGAGTCAACGCCAAGGCGTCAGTTACTCAGCTGCAGCTACCGGAGCTTCTTCAACGAACTGCTCGGTACCGCCAGCAACGTGGTTGCGACCACGGATTACAGCGTCAGCCATCGAACCCATGTACAGCTGGATAGCGCGGATTGCGTCATCGTTGCCTGGGATGATGTAGTCAACGCCTTCCGGGCTGCTGTTGGTATCGACTACGCCGATAACCGGGATGCCCAGCTTGTTGGCTTCGGTGATCGCGATGCGCTCGTGATCAACGTCGATAACGAACAGTGCGTCAGGCAGACCGCCCATGTCCTTGATACCACCCAGGGAACGATCGAGCTTTTCCAGGTCGCGAGTGCGCATCAGCGCCTCTTTCTTGGTCAGCTTGGCGAAAGTACCGTCTTCGGCTTGCACTTCAAGGTCACGCAGACGCTTGATGGAAGCACGGATGGTTTTGAAGTTGGTCAGCATGCCGCCCAACCAGCGGTGATCGACGTACGGCGAACCGCAACGTGCTGCTTCTTCAGCAACGATCTTGCCAGCGGAACGCTTGGTGCCGACGAACAGAATCTTGTTTTTGCCCTGGGCCAGGCGCTCTACGAAAGTCAGAGCTTCGTTGAACATTGGCAGGGTTTTTTCAAGGTTGATGATGTGGATCTTGTTACGCGCGCCGAAAATGTATTTACCCATTTTCGGGTTCCAGTAACGGGTCTGGTGACCGAAGTGCACACCGGCCTTCAGCATATCGCGCATGTTGACTTGGGACATGATAGTTCCTTAATAAGTCGGGTTTGGCCTCCACGTATCCCAATGACCAACCAGCGGCATTCGCCTCCGGCACCCAGGTCATCGTGTCGACACGTGTGTGGATTTAAGCTTTGCGGGGTATCCCCGGAAAGCGGCGCATTTTATACCACAGAGCTTGCAAAAACGAAACCCGCAATCACATTTGCCGTCAGTCGCTTTTGCCTAAGCCTTTGAATAGAGCCAGAATGCCCCCATCCTTATAGACAGAAGCGATCGCCAGACGCTCATGGTTTCACCCTTGCGTCTGCTAGAATCGCGTTTTTTGGGCTTGTGCGAATTCTGCAACCTTTTGTCGCACACCCGTAAACCGTATTGATTTCAGCGCGTCGCGCTAGAGAGAGCCTGTATGACCGTAACCCTCAAAACCGCCGAAGATATCGCTGGCATGCGTGTTGCCGGCAAACTGGCTGCCGACGTCCTGGAAATGATTGCCGAACACGTCAAGCCCGGCGTCACCACCGAAGCGCTGGACCGCATTTGCCACGACTATATCGTCGACGTGCAAAAGGCCATCCCTGCGCCGCTGAACTACAAGGGTTTCCCCAAGTCGATCTGCACCTCGATCAACCACGTGGTGTGCCACGGGATTCCCGGCGACAAGCCGCTGAAGGACGGCGACACCCTGAACATCGACGTCACCGTCATCAAGGACGGCTACCACGGCGACACCAGCCGCATGTTCCACGTCGGCACCGTGCCGGTCTGGGCCGAGCGCCTGTCGCAAGTCACCCAGGAATGCATGTACAAGGCCATCGAGATCGTCAAGCCTGGCTGCCGCCTGGGCGACATCGGTGAAATCATCCAGAAGCACGCTGAAAAGAACGGCTTCTCGGTGGTGCGCGAGTTCTGCGGCCACGGCATCGGCAAGGTGTTCCACGAAGAGCCACAGATCCTGCACTACGGCCGCGCCGGCACCGGCATGGAGCTCAAGGCAGGCATGACCTTCACCATCGAGCCGATGATCAACCAGGGCAAGGCCGACACCAAGGTGCTGGGCGACGGCTGGACCGCCATCACCAAGGACCGCAAGCTCTCGGCGCAGTGGGAACACACCCTGCTGGTGACCGACACCGGCTACGAGATCTTCACCCTGCGTGCCGACGACACGATTCCCCGCGTTTCGGCGTAATGTTTGCACCGGTTTTCTAATAGCGACGCTGTGACCCATAGATAGAAAGGAAAACCGATCGATGCCCCAGGTGGATCCCGAACTCTTCGACCGTGGCCAGTTCCAGGCGGAACTGGCACTGAAGGCCAGCCCCATCGCCGCCTTCAAGAAGGCCATTCGTCAGGCCCGCGAGGTGCTCGACGGGCGCTTTCGTACCGGCCGCGATATCCGCCGGCTGATCGAGGACCGCGCCTGGTTCGTCGACAACATCCTGCAAAAGGCCTGGGAACAGTTCAGCTGGAGTGAAGACGCCGATATCGCCCTGGTGGCGGTCGGCGGCTACGGCCGTGGCGAACTGCACCCCTACTCCGACATCGACCTGCTGATCTTGCTGGACAGCGCCGATCACGAGATCTTTCGCGACTCCATCGAGCGTTTTCTGACGCTGTTGTGGGACATCGGCCTGGAAGTCGGCCAAAGCGTACGCTCGGTGGACGAGTGTGCCCAGGAAGCCCGCGCCGACCTGACGGTGATCACCAACCTGATGGAAAGCCGCACCATCGCCGGCCCCGAGCGCCTGCGCCAGCGCATGCTGGAAGTCACCAGCACCGCGCACATGTGGCCGAGCAAGGACTTCTTCCTGGCCAAGCGTGCCGAGCAGAAAGCCCGGCACCACAAGTACAACGACACCGAATACAACCTGGAACCCAACGTCAAAGGCTCCCCGGGCGGGCTGCGGGACATCCAGACGATTTTGTGGGTCGCCCGTCGCCAGTACGGCACCCTGAACCTGCGCGCCCTGGCCGGGGAAGGCTTCCTGGTGGAGAGCGAAAACGCCCTGCTGGCCTCCTCCCAGGAATTCCTCTGGAAAGTGCGCTACGCGCTGCACATGCTGGCCGGGCGCTCCGAAGACCGCCTGCTGTTCGACCACCAGCGCTCCATCGCCACCCTGTTGGGGTTTGAAGGCGAAGACGCGAAGACCAGCATCGAAAGTTTCATGCAGCAGTACTACCGCGTGGTAATGAGCATTGCCCAGCTCAGCGACCTGATCATCCAGCACTTCGAAGAAGTGATCCTGGCCCCGGAAGACGAAGCACCGCCGCAGCCGATCAACGCGCGCTTCCAGCTCCACGATGGCTATATCGAGGCACGCAACGACAACGTGTTCAAACGCACGCCGTTCGCCATGCTGGAAATCTTCGTGTTGATGGCCCAGCAGCCGGAAATCAAGGGCGTACGCGCCGACACCATTCGCCTGCTGCGGGAAAACCGTCACCTGATCGACGACGATTTCCGCCACGACATCCGCAATACCAGTCTGTTTATCGAGCTGTTCAAGTGCAAGATCGGCATCCACCGCAACCTGCGGCGCATGAACCGCTACGGGATCCTGGGGCGCTACCTGCCGGAGTTCGGTTTTATCGTCGGGCAGATGCAGCACGACCTGTTCCACATCTACACGGTGGACGCCCACACCCTGAACCTGATCAAGCACCTGCGTAAGTTGCAGTACACCCAGGTGTCAGAGAAATTCCCGCTGGCCAGCAAGCTCATGGCGCGTCTGCCCAAGCCGGAATTGATCTACCTCGCCGGCCTGTACCACGACATCGGCAAGGGCCGGCATGGTGATCACTCGGAAATTGGCGCAGTGGACGCCGAAGCGTTCTGCCAGCGTCACCAGTTGCCGCTGTGGGACAGCCGCCTGATCGTGTGGCTGGTGCAGAACCACCTGGTGATGTCCACCACCGCCCAGCGCAAGGACTTGTCCGACCCGCAGGTGATCCACGATTTTGCCCAGGCCGTCGGCGATGAAACCCGCCTCGACTACCTGTACGTGCTCACCGTGTCCGACATCAACGCCACCAACCCGACGCTGTGGAACTCCTGGCGCGCCAGCCTGTTGCGCCAGCTCTACACCGAGACCAAGCGCGCGCTGCGTCGCGGCCTCGAGAACCCGGTGGACCGCGAAGAACAGATCCGCCGCACCCAAAGCGCGGCCCTGGATATTCTGGTGCGTGGCGGCAATGACCCGGACGACGTCGAGCAACTCTGGTCGCAACTGGGAGACGACTACTTCCTGCGCCACACCGCCGGCGACGTGGCCTGGCACAGCGACGCGATCCTGCAGCAGCCGGCCGATGGCGGCCCACTGGTGCTGATCAAGGAAACCACCCAGCGCGAGTTCGAGGGTGGCACCCAGATCTTCATCTACGCGCCCGACCAGCACGACTTCTTCGCCGTGACCGTGGCGGCGATGGACCAGCTCAACCTGAACATTCACGACGCCCGGGTCATCACCTCCAGCAGCCAGTTCACCCTCGACACCTACATCGTGCTCGACACAGAAGGCGAGTCCATCGGCGACAACCCGGAGCGGGTGAAAAAGATCCGCAAAGGCCTCACCGACGCGCTGCGCAATCCTGACGACTACCCGACCATCATCCAGCGTCGGGTGCCGCGCCAGCTCAAGCACTTTGCTTTTGCCCCCGAGGTGACCATCCACAACGACGCCCAGCGCCCGGTGACGGTGCTGGAACTCAGCGCGCCGGACCGCCCGGGCCTGCTGGCACGGATCGGCACGATATTCCTGGAGTTCGACCTGTCGTTGCAGAACGCCAAGATTGCGACCCTGGGCGAGCGGGTGGAAGACGTGTTCTTCATTACCGATGCCGACAACCAGCCGCTTTCCGACCCTGAACTGTGCCGACGCTTGCAGGAAGCCATCGTCCAGCAGTTGAGCGTCAATCAGGAGACCGGCGTCGAGATGTCACGCTTGAGCATCTGACCGACCGCCCATTTTCAGCTTCCAATGAATTGAACGAGATTTATCGATGAACAACGCCCTGAACCAGCTGCAGCCCTACCCGTTCGAGAAATTGCGCGTCCTGCTGGGCAGCGTCACGCCGAACCCGGACAAACGCCCCATCGCCCTGTCCATCGGTGAGCCGAAGCACAAATCCCCGCAGTTTGTCGCCGAGGCGCTGGCCAACAACCTGGACCAGATGGCGGTGTACCCCACCACCCTGGGCATTCCCGCCCTGCGCGAAGCCATTGGCGCCTGGTGTGAACGCCGTTTCAGCGTGCCCAAGGGCTGGCTTGACCCGGCGCGCAACATCCTGCCGGTGAACGGCACCCGTGAAGCGCTGTTCGCCTTCACCCAGACCGTGGTCAACCGTAGCGACGACGCGCTGGTGGTCAGCCCGAACCCGTTCTACCAGATCTACGAAGGGGCGGCGTTCCTCGCCGGGGCCAAGCCGCATTACCTGCCGTGCCTGGATGAAAACGGCTTCAACCCGGATTTCGACGCCGTATCGCCGGACATCTGGAAACGCTGCCAGATCCTGTTCCTCTGCTCGCCAGGCAACCCCACCGGTGCACTGATTCCCGTCGCCACCCTGAAAAAGCTGATCGCCCTGGCCGACGAATACGACTTCGTGATCGCCGCCGACGAGTGCTACAGCGAGCTGTACTTCGACGAACAAACCCCGCCGCCAGGCCTGCTCAGCGCCTGCGTGGAACTGGGCCGCCAGGACTTCAAGCGTTGCGTGGTGTTCCACAGCCTGTCCAAGCGCTCCAACCTGCCGGGCCTGCGTTCGGGCTTTGTGGCCGGCGATGCCGATATCCTCAAGGGCTTCCTGCTGTACCGCACCTACCACGGTTGCGCGATGCCGGTGCAAACCCAACTGGCGAGCATTGCTGCCTGGCAGGACGAAGCCCACGTGCAGGCCAACCGTGACCTGTACCGGGAGAAGTTCGATGCGGTGCTGGCGATCCTGAAGCCGGTGCTGGACGTGCAAAACCCGGACGGCGGCTTCTACCTGTGGCCGAATGTGAAGGGCGACGATGCGGCGTTCTGCCGGGACTTGTTCGTGGAAGAACACGTGACCGTGGTACCGGGCTCGTACCTGTCGCGGGAAGTGGACGGGGTCAACCCGGGCGCCGGGCGTGTACGCCTGGCGCTGGTCGCGCCGCTGGCGGAGTGCGTGGAAGCGGCGACGCGGATTCGCGACTTTATTACCCGCAATAAATAACTGCGCTGAATGTGGCGAGGGGGCTTGCTGTGGCGAGGGAGCTTGCTCCCGCTGGAGTGCGCAGCGCTCCCGCTTTTTTGGGG